>CAISOG010000060.1 GCA_903887035.1 uncultured Holosporaceae bacterium
GCGCTTGGCAACCCCCCCAACACAGCGATATAACAAGTTCCCATCAGAAATTTTGTAATGCCGTCACCTGCCCCCCTTCCCTTTGCTAGCCCTGCTTCCAACTTGGCGCCCAATTTTGCCGAGATTCAGGCAGCTATGACCTGCCTGCGCCGCTTTGGCGTGCCCATCACCGCGCTGCTGCAACGGGCAGATTTGGCCACCCTAATTGGCGGGCAAGTCTGGCTAAAGGCCGAACATCGACAGGTAACGGGCAGTTTTAAGCTGCGCGGCGCCCTGAATTTTTTGCGTCAATTAAACGGGGTGCAGCGGCAAGCGGGCGTTGTGACCTATTCCTCTGGCAATTTTGGCATTGCGGTTGCCTTTGCGGGTTGGAGCCTGGGGATTCCGATTACCGTCGTGGTGCCGGCCGATGCCCCGCCCAGCAAGCTGCACAAAATCAAGCTGATGGGGGCAAGCATCGTGCTGGCCGACCGCACCAGCGACAACCGTGCCCAGCTGGCGCGCGCGTTGGCGCAGGAAAAAGGCGCCGTGCTGTTGCCCTTTGCGGATCAGCCGCAGGTTATCGCGGGCGCGGGCACCATCGGGCTTGAGATTTGGCAACAGTTGCAGGCTGATGGCGACGACCATCCAACCCCCGATGTTCTGTTGGTTCCCTGTGGCGGCGGCGGGTTGACCGCGGGGTGCGCCATCGCGATGAAACAGCTGTCGCCGCAGACCCAGGTGGTGGCGGTTGAGCCAGAGGGGTTGGACGACATGAAACGATCCCTAGCCGCTGGTCAAATCATCGCCAATGATCCCAATGCTCGCAGCATTTGTGATGCCCTGCTGACCCGTCAACCGCAACCCCTGACATTTAGAATTCTGCAAGATCATGGGGTTAGCGCGATAACCGTGGCGGATGCGGCCGTGCGGGATGCCATGGCCTGGTGTGCCGAAAAGCTGCAACAGGTGGTGGAGCCTGGCGGCGCAATCGCCCTGGCCGCCCTGCTCAGCAACCCTGAACATTTCCATGGCCAACGCGTCGCCATCCTGCTGACCGGCGCGAATGGCTAAAAACAGCTGAAAACAAGTTAGTAGTGGCTAAATGGGAAATGCTCTAACGCACCCGCATCGGCGGCATGACCGCCTGCGGCGTATCCTGCAACATGGCGTTCAACCAACCGCCCAGACCATGAGCTTGCAGGCTAATGGCCGACATTGCCCGCGCCAATTCCACCTTAGCCTGCGGCCTGCCACCCGCCAGCCATTGCAGCAACAGTTGCAACGGGTCATGCGGCGCGGGATACATCCGCACATCAACCGCCTCATCCAGATTTAGGCCAGCCAGCTGACGGGCGCTATCAATCGCCTCCAACAGGCCGCCATGGCCATCGATTAGCTGTTTTTCCAAGGCCTGTTGCCCGCTCCACACCCGTCCACGCGCCACCGCGTCCAGCTGAGCGGTATCCAGGTGGCGGGCTTTGGCCACTCGGCTAGCAAAATCCTCATACGAACGATCCAAGGATTTTTCAAACAATTGACGATCGGCTGGACTAAAGGGGGTTGAGGCGCTGGCCAACAGGGCGTTGGGCGCGGTTTTCACCTGTTCCACCGTGACCCCCAGCTTATTCAGCAGGCCTGCAATCACGAATTTACCGCCAAAAACCCCAATGGATCCGGTAATGGTGGCGGGGCTGGCCAAAATCTTGCTGGCTGGCAGTGCCAGGTAATACCCGCCTGAGGCCGCGTAGTTGCCCATCGACACCACCACCGGCTTACCCTTTTGCTTGGCCTGATCCACGGCGTGCCAGACCGTGTCGGAGGCGACAATATCCCCGCCGGGGCTGTCAACCCTTATCACGATCGCCTTGACCGCCTTATTCTCACTGGCATAGCCAATCAACTGCTCCAAGCGGTCGGCGCCGACCACAGCATCCTCTTGCCCAGGGATGCCATCCTTACCCGCGCTACGCAACAACATGCCTTCGGCGGGAATCACCGCAATCACCGGCGCATCCTTAGCCACCGGCATCCGCACCCCATAGTCGTCCAGCCCTACGATTGGCCATTTGACCGCCCCCTCATTGGCGTGGCTAGACTCGGCGGGCTGATAGGATTCGGCATCCTCATCGGTTACTTCGGTTGATTCAGCCTGCGCCACCACATCGCTGCGATAGCCGATATTGTCCACCAGCTTAAGGGCAAGCGCCTGATCAGCGGCAAAGGGCGCCTGGCTCATGGCTTGTTGCAGATCCTCAACCTCCAACCCGCGATCGTCGGCAATCCCCTGCAACAGCTGCTGGTTCAGATCCCCCAACAGATTTTGCAGCTCGGCACGCTGGGTGGAGCCCATGGCACTATCGGTAAAGCTATCGGGGGCGGATTTGTACTCATAGCGCTTGCCAAATTGCGGCTCAACCCCCAGCTTGTCGAACAAGCCCTTGGCAAAAGGCACCTCAGCGCCCAATCCGGTCAGGCCAATATAGCCGGTTGGCTGCACCCACAGCTGGTCAAAGGCGCTGGCCAGGTAATACAGGGTGTTGCCACCCTCCAACCCACCATAGCTGTCGGCAAAGGCATAGCTGAATTTGCCATTGGCGGCGAATTTTTTGATAACCGACCGCAACTCCTGCGCCTGGGCAAAGCCCAAATGGGTCTGGCTGAGATCGGCGACCACCCCCACCACCTGCGGATCTTCCGCCGCATCGGATAGCGCCAGCAAATAATCGGCAAAGGTTGGTTGCACCCCTTCCATCAAAATTGCCAGCGGATCATTGGTCACCGACTCTTGAAAATGATCGGGCAGCTCGATTTGCAACACGAATTTGGGCGGCAATTTGGGGTGGGCGTGGTTCAGGCGATAGGTCAAAAACGCCCCCGCGATGATGGCCGCCAAGACGGTTAGGGCACCAATGCCCGTCAAAAATCGCAACAAATATTTACGCATCGTTCTGTTCCCGTTCCCCGCATTGCCCACGGTTTCTTAGATAATGATCGGCCAACACACAGGCCACCATGGCTTCGCCAACGGGCACTGCCCGAATCCCGACGCAGGGATCATGCCGCCCCTCAGTCTTCAGCGCAACATTTTCGCCCGCCTGATTAACACTTTGGCGGCTTTGTTGGATAGAGCTGGTCGGCTTGACCGCGAAGCGTACCACCACATCTTGGCCCGTCGAAATGCCGCCCAACACCCCGCCCGCATGGTTCGACAGGAAATGCACGGTTTTGCCATCAGGCGCCATTACCATTTCATCGGCATTTTCCTCGCCCCGCAGCGCGGCGGCGGCAAAGCCATTGCCAATCTCCACCCCCTTAACCGCGTTGATGCCCATCAGCGCCTTGGCCAGATCAGCATCCAGCTTGTCATAAACTGGCTCCCCCAGCGCAGCTGGCACCCCACTGGCCACCACCTCAATCACCGCCCCGACGGAGCTGCCCTGTGCCCGCACCTGATCCAGATAGGCTGCCCAATCGGCCACCACCGCTGGATCGGGGCTGTTAAAGGGATTTTGGCCAACCGCATCCCAATCCCAACGGTTGCGATCAACCTGCAACCCGCCCAGCTGTACCAGGGCGCCGCGAATCTGCACCCCATCGCCCAGAATTTTGCGGGCAATCGCCCCCGCCGCCACCCGCATCGCGGTTTCCCGCGCACTGCTGCGCCCACCACCACGATAGTCGCGGATGCCATATTTTTTAAAATAGCTGTAGTCGGCATGGCCAGGGCGAAACGCCTGAGCAATATCGCCATAGTCGTGGCTGCGTTGATCCACATTCTCAATCAACAGGCTAATCGGTGTGCCGGTAGTCTGCCCCGCGAACACCCCCGACAGGATCTTCACCTGATCGGGCTCCTGCCGTTGGGTGGTATAGGCCGATTGGCCAGGCCGCCGCCGATCCAACCACTGCTGAATATCCGCCTCATTCAGCGGGATACGGGGTGGCACCCCATCGACCACCACGCCGATAGCAGGCCCGTGGCTTTCGCCCCAGGTGGTAAAAGTAAAGCTGTGGCCGAAACAATTGCCAGCCATATTACGCGCCTATCCCATAACCGGCACAAAAACACCGTCCAGGCTGGCTAACCCGCACTGGACAGCTTAGCCATTTGGGGTGATGCCGCCTCGCCACCATCAACCAGGGCGATATCGGGCGCATCAATCGCCTTCATCCCGACAACGTGATAACCGCAATCGACGTGATGCACCTCCCCCGTTACCGCGCTGGAAAGCTCACTGAGCAGATAGGCACCTGCCCGCCCAACTTCATCCAACGTGACGTTGCGTTTGAGGGGGGAGTTGTATTGGTTCCATTTCAGGATATAGCGGAAATCGCCAATGCCCGACGCCGCCAGCGTCTTAATTGGCCCAGCCGACAGGGCGTTGACCCGAATGTTGTCACCGCCCAGATCCACCGCTAGGTAGCGCACGCTGGCCTCCAACGCGGCCTTGGCCACGCCCATCACATTATAATGTGGCATCACCCGCTCCGCCCCGTAGTAGGTCAGGGTCAGCAGGCTGCCGCCCTCATGCATCAACGGCGCGGCCTGGCGGCAGACCGAGGTGAAGGAGAAGCAGGAAATGTCGAGGGTGTTCAGGAAATTGCTGCGGCTGGTATCGACATACCGCCCCTTCAGCTCTTCCTTATCGGAATAGGCAATCGCATGCACCACGAAGTCCAGCTTTGGCCAGCGTTTGCCCAGGTCGCGGAACAATTTTTCCACGCTGGCTTCATCGGTCACGTCGCAATCGAACAGGCAATCCTCCGCCACGCCCAAATTCTCGGCCAGCGGCTTAACCCGTTTCGCAAACACCTCACCCTGATAGGTCAGCGCCAGCTCCGCCCCATAAGATTTGGCGGCCTGCGCAATCGCCCAGGCAATCGAACGGTCATTGGCCACGCCCATAATCAGGCCACGTTTGCCGGCCAACAGGGCAGAAAGGTTGGTGGCGGGGGCGTTAGAATCGTTGGTCATGCGAGGTTTTTCTGATCGACTGTCTTAATAAATGGGACATAGTTAATGGGACATAGTTAACGGGAAGAGGGTTGGGGACTGCTTAAAGGCGCGGCGGCACCCACGCCTAAAACTGGCCACTCACCCCAAAACCGTTATGGTGCACCCGTAGGGATTTGAACCCCAAACCTTCTGATCCGTAGTCAGATGCTCTATCCAATTGAGCTACGGGTGCTTACCAGCGGATGCATACCATAACCGCTTCGTTACCCAAGGGCAAGCAACTTTGGTTGGGTGTGGCCAGCCAATCCCCCCAGCCTCTTTAGTGCCAAGACTTCCGCCTGGATAATGGCCGCGGGTAAAGGCTTCAACTTAAACAGGTCGATTCATCGTATCGGATCGGTGCCCGCCGCCAGGATGTCCAGATACGCCCCATAGGCAAAGATACGATGGCGAGATTGGCC
>CAISOG010000061.1 GCA_903887035.1 uncultured Holosporaceae bacterium
GTCAGCAGCGGGGTGGGTAAACGCTCCAGAATCAAGGCCTGCAGATAGGCCAGTGGCATGGGAACGGGGATCAGCAGGCGATTATAGCCAGTAATTTGCAACATCAGCTGCAACAACTGGCGGAAGCTATAGGTTGCCGCCCCGCCCAGTTCATAGGTTTTGCCCGCGGTATCGGGATTGTTTAGCGCCGCCATCACCGCATCGGCAACATCGCCCACATAAACGGGTTGAAATTTGTTATGGCCACCGCCAAAAACTGGCAGCGCGGGCAACCAGCGGGCAAACCCCGCAAACAAATTGAAAAACTTATCCTCTGCCCCAAATACCAGGCTGGGGCGCAGGATGGTGACGTTGGGAAATGCCTCCCGCGCTGCCTGCTCCCCCAAGCCCTTGGTACGGCTGTAAAGCGCATCGGCATGGGGATCCGCGCCAATGGCCGACAGGTGGATAAAGCGATCCACCTCCATCACCTCAGCCGCCTGGGCAATCCGACGGACGCCATCGACATGTAAGCTGGCAAAGCGTTGGCGCCCGGATTCGGCCAACAGCCCCACACAATTGATAACCGTATCACTGCCAGCGACCACATCGATAACAGCGGCGGGATCCTGCAAATTGGCTTTCAGCAAAACAATCTGCCCCACATCGCCCATCGGTTTCAGAAAGTTTGCCCGTTCGGGATGGCGCACCGCCACCTTAACAATGTCACCGCGCGCCGCCAGCCGTTTGACGATATGGCGCCCCAAAAAGCCGCTGCCTCCAAAAATGGTGGTGGTATGGGGCGTAGTATTATGGGTAGTGTTGTTATGGGTGGTCATGGCAAAACCCTGTATGCGGTTTGTAGGGTAAAATGGGTAGGCAACCATCGCTGAAGTGCGAAGGAATGTTGCACTGTAACTTAGCCAAGGTAAAATGGCCATAGCGCAATTGCACGGTTTGCTCAGGCAAGGCGCTATCGGTATTTCAGCAGACCCCCCTGTCATCCCCGCGCAGGCGGGGAGGTGGATCCATTATAGTCGTCCCAATGTCGCTATTCATCCCAATGGCGCGCCGCCGCATGGATTCCCACCTTCGTGGGAATAACAGGGGGGTCTGATATTGCGGGCTTAATTCGGTTAGAAAGCGGTTTAGGCCGCTACAGCCAACGGCACAACGCTAACCGATACGCGGTTCAGGCGACCACGACTGAACTGCACGGTGCCTTCCGTCATCGCAAAGATGGTGTGGTCACGCCCCAGGCCAACATTGCTGCCAGGATGAAATTTGGTTCCACGCTGACGAATGATGATGTTGCCAGCGATAACCCGCTCACCACCGTATTTTTTTACACCAAGTCTGCGACCCGCGGAATCGCGTCCGTTACGTGAACTACCACCAGCTTTTTTATGTGCCATGACGCGCTACTCCGCTTTGTCGCTTGATTGGGTTTGTGGGGCTTCTGCCTTAGGGGCAGACTTCGCCGTAGTTGCCTTGGCGGGAGCCTTTGCAGCAGCTTTTGCCGCAACTGGCTTAGCCGCGGTTTTTGTGGCCGCAGCTTTAACCGTTTTGGGAGCCGCAGCCGTTTCAACAGCTTCTGACTTAACAGCAACATCCTTTTGCGCAGGCAGAACAGAGGCCTCACCAGGGCGCAGAATTTCCAGCACCTTCAGCACGGTAATCGGCTGGCGGTGACCGTTTTTGCGACGGTGGTTGTGACGACGAATTTTTTTGAAAACCAGCACGGTATCGTTACGGGTTTGCTCAACCACTTCGGCATTGACCACCGCACCCTGCACGGTTGGGGTGA
>CAISOG010000062.1 GCA_903887035.1 uncultured Holosporaceae bacterium
CCGCCTCAAACACTTGCCCACCCGTGCTGTTGGCCAAGTTTTGCCAGGCTTCACGGTTCGCCAAGGCCGCCAAGGGTTGATTGGTTGGCGATCCATCAAAGCGGCCAACCTCAATAAATCGCCGCTCACTGCCTGCCGTAACGGTGTAAACGCCTGAATCCTCTAAGGACAATTTGGCTGACAGCAGCCCCTTATCAGCATCCTCTTGCCAGGGCAGGTTAATCGATGTGCCATCAGGCTTTTCCAGCAGCAGGGGCGGCGGGCTGGATCCGTTCTTAGCCGTTGCCGACAGATTGCCGCGATCCCATGTCGCCCGCCAGTTGGAATCCCCCTTGCCCGCTGTATCGCTATCGGGGGCGCTATTCGCGGTGGCGGCAGAGGTGACCGATTGCAGCTGCAACGGGCTGTCATCAAATCCCTGTTCCTGCCGCAACCAGCCAACCAAATTCTGCAACAGCAGCCGCGTCGGCCCCCCGCCATCAACCTGCCGTTGCCATTGCCACAAATCATCGCTTAAAAACTGCGCCACCCGCCCCTGGCCATAGGTCGCCAACACCAACATGGGGTTGCCCGCCTCATCCTGCAGCAGGGTTTTGGTGGCCGCCTGCGCATCGCTTTTCACGCTGGCGATACAACCTTGGCTCCAACGGGCGCTGGATTTCAGGGGCGGCAAGGATTTGGTAACCGGATGCCGTTGCCCCTGCGCGGTCAGCTGCAAAGAAAAGGGGGTTAACAAGCCACTTTGGCAGCGTGCCGGCAGCAAGTCTTGCAACAACGGATCGGGCAGGTCGCGCATCTGCATCGCGGGGGTGCTGCTGGTTCCCATTTGCGCCAACAGGGCGCCGCCGCCCTCAACATAGCGCTTCAAGGGGGGGCCATACAGCGCGGCATTAATCGCGCTTTGTGGGGTATCCTGGTCAAAAATGACCACATCAAATTTGTTCAGCTGTTGGCCGAACAATTGGTCAACTGGAAAGGGGATTAGCGACAATTCGCTTTGAACCGTGCTGTCACGGCTATCAGGGCGGCGCAAAATGGTGAAATGAACCAAATCGACGGCGGGATCGCTTTTTAACAGCTCGCGCCAAACCCGTCCCCCTGCCCATGCCTGATTGCTGACCAACAGCACACGCAAACGCTGGGTAATGCCATGCAGTGTTAGGAATTGCTGGGGGTTGCCCGCCGCGGGCGCACCATCCAGCTGGCTAAGGCTTTGATCTCCCTCCTGCAGGCTAAGGCGATAGCGCTGCACCCCTGCTGACAGGGGGGGCAGGGTAATGGTTTGTGCCACATCGGGGGTGATGGGCGCACGAATAGCCTGGCCACGCTCACCCACCACCACCAGGGTTAGGGGGGCGGTTAGAACAGAATGGGCGGTCGCCATCGTGCCACCACCGGTCACCCGCACCGTCAGCTTAACTTGTTGCCCCACCATGCCAAAGCTGGGTTGTTCCAACAGCTCTAGGCGATAGGGGGTGTTGGCGGGGGCGGGTGGCAACCATATATGGCCAGGCAGCTGGCGTTGCCGAAGCCAGGCCGCCAAATCCTCAACCGCGGCGCGGCTAATGGCGGGGGGCGATGCTTTATCTGCGCGGCCGCCACTGCTGATATCAGGGCTGGCGGATGGTGGCAGAATCATCACGCCGCCCAGTTGGTCGCTGGCGGGTAATAGACTGCGCAACTCCTCAATCGGGCGTGCATCCGCACCTGATGGCCATGCTGCCTGCTGCACCTCAATATCCGAATACTGCGATTGCCAGCTTTTTAAGGCCTCCTGCTGAATCACTGTCCCCTGCCCAATCACCGCCATCACGGTTGGCATCGCCTGACGGCTTTGGGTCACCTGCTGCGGATCCAAAATGGCGGCGGCCAGCAACAGGGATGCCAGCATCACGGCAACCGCGCCGCCCCAAGCCAGCCTGTTGCGCAACAGGGCAATCACCACACATGCCAACAACCCCAAAACCAGGCCAGATACGGGGATTACCAGCGCGGGTTGCCCCCATCCCAACTGATCCCAGGCCAGCGGATTACCGCCCCCGTTATAGGGTAACCAGCTTGCAAACTCCCTAAGCCAGGCATCGATCATCATGGCGCATCCTCATTGGGGCTGATGGGCAAGGCATTGGGATCGAACGGATTGCGAAATATCTTTGGCATATCCCTATCAACAGTTCCATCCCTGGTCTTATCCGCATTGCTATCGTCGATTAGGGGCACGGGCAGGGGCTGTCCCAACCGTTGCATGATGGCGGGCATATGAACTTGGTCAGCCTTATATTGCCCTGTAAAGGCATAGATGACCAGGTTGATACCGCTGCGTATCGCCATTTCGCCGTCACCTTTGGCCTGCATATCGCCCAGGGAAGCCTCTGACCAAGCGGCAACCCAATTGCGCCGCGCCAACAGGGCGGGGGCAACCTCCATCCCTGCCGCCGCCCTGGCCAGCAACAAGGTATCACTCAACCCTGGCTGCCCATCCAGCTGGCGCAACAAATAAAAACTGCGGGTCAGCACATGGTCGGCGGGCATAGCGGCCAGGGGGGGTAGCGCCATCGCATCCGCCCAGGCGGCGGGCAGGGGAGCATTGCCACGTTGCCCCAAATCAATCACCAATAAGCCGCCCAGGGCGATATAGCGGCGCAACCCCTGCAGCAGGGCGGGGGTAACCGCACCATCACCAGTCGGCACCAGCCAGTACAGCATGGGGTAACGCCCCACCACCGCCTGCACCGCTGGCTTGGTCATATCCAGGCCGACAGGCGCCCCCAGCGTCAGTGAGGTGCGCATTGCCATCACCCCGCTTAGCTCGCTTAAGCCTGTATCACACAGGCGGTTTAGCCGCGCATCATTGCCGATGACATAGGCCAGACTGGGTGCCTCAGCAAAAGATGTGGCGGGCTGGGTGGCGGGCTGGGCATGCAAGGGTTGGTTGATTGCCATCAGGGCGGGCACCATCACGGCCAACAGCATCAAAAGCTTTTTACCAAATCTGCCCAGCCAAGACTTGGTTGGGGATAAGGCGGGCAGCGGTTGGACACCTGATTGAGCACCTGGTTTAGCGGGGGGGCTGGTATAGAGGCTGGAATAAAATCGCAGGCGACGGCCAAAGGCATCGCAAAGCCCCAATAGGGTCAACAGGGCTAAGGCCAGCAACAGGCATGGCCTGGTCAGGTTGGTTTCGGGAATGGTCAGCCACGATTCCCCCTCCTGCATCTGTAGGCCAGCGGTCTGCCAATCGGGATTCAGCGGACGGGCAGATCCCGCCATGCCGTAATAGCCTGGCGGATGGTCATAGGTCACCGCCGTGGGCTTATCCAGGGGCAATGCTTGGCTGTGGGACTGGGCGGGAACCAGGCGGCCATAGCCGTCCAGCTGCCTCCAAGCCATCAGGCCAGCCGTTTTTTCTGGAACTTTTACCGTGGCTGGACTGGCTGCTTTTTCTGCCACCAAATTTGCCGCCAAATCAACACCCGCCGCCGCATTCTTTTCGCCCGCCAAAGATTGGCCGTGGGCGGGCATCGCCACCATTCCCCGCACGGCGGGTTGCTGGCCAGCAAACATGGCTAAGCGTTGCAACAGTTGGGGGAACAGCGCACTCATCGGCAAATCCGACCAATTGGGGGTGGCGGGCACATGCAACAA
Source organism: uncultured Holosporaceae bacterium (assembly GCA_903887035.1). Lineage (GTDB taxonomy): Bacteria > Pseudomonadota > Alphaproteobacteria > CAISOG01 > CAISOG01 > CAISOG01. The sequence continues at coordinate 3,646 of CAISOG010000062.1, forward strand.
CAGCAACCACCCTTGCCCCAATGGGCGGGCACTAAGCAGCGGGCTGCCATCGGGCAGGCTTAGCCACGTTTCGCTGGCTTGCTCTACATCTGGCAGACTTAGCCAGGCTTGCTGAATCGCCAAATCGCTGTCGGCCAGATCAGCCAAATCAGCCACAGGGCTGTTGGCCGCCGCCCGCACCCGTTGTTGTACCTGTGGGGTCAACAGCCCGCCAAAGCGGCGCGGTTCCGCCAACAACCTGACCGGCAACAGGGCGTCGGTAATGACCCCATTGTTGCTTTGCGCCCTATCGCCAAAGGATAAGGATCCATAGGATCCGTCATTGGAATCCACCGACACCCCAAGCCTTAGCAGCACGCCGCCGCGACTTACCCAGGCGGTTAGGGCGGTACGTTCCTCAGCGTTCAAAATCTGATCCTCTGGCCACAGCATCATCGCGGGGATAGGATTGCCGCCCCCCTCAGCCAGCAGGGCGGCCACGTCGGCCATCACGGGCGGGGACGGCTGCAACGCCTGGGTCAAATAATGGGCGGCCTGGCTAAGGGGTGGTCGGCTTTGCAGGCTGGCCGCCTCACCAATTAGGCCAACGCCAGCATGGCTAGCCCCCACGGGCAACAGCCAAACCGCGCCTGGGTGCCGTTGGCCAACCAATCGAAGCTGGCTGGCCTTTGCCAGCTGCGGGGTCGGTGCCAACAGCGGAATGGTTTGCGCGCCGCCTACCAACGTCACCTGCTGCTGCGCCAACAGCTGGCCATCCTCATCCAACAGTTGCAGCTCCTGCCGCTGGCTGCCGCCGCTGCTGTTCAACTGAACCAACCACCCTTCGGGCTTAATGGCGTTGGCTGGTAGCGCCGTATCGGTTGGGGAAGTTGGGGAAGTCAGCGAGTTCAGCGAGGCAAGCGGGGTCAGGCCTGTCAACACCGCCTGCTGCCTGCCCACCAACAGGGGGCGAAGGCGCCCCCCCATCGGCAAGGACGCCTCCAAATTTCCCATGACATTTTTGCTGGCCTGATCCTGCATCGAACCAGTCAGCCACCATACTTGCCCCAACTGATACCACCAGGGCTGCGCCTTAAGATGCTCGGCAAAGCCAGGATCTATTGGCCAACTGTTGGGTTGCCAACGGCGAATCATCGCCTTGGCCTCTTCAACCGCGATGGGCTGTTGCCCCAACGACGGTAAGGGGGCGGCCAGGCTGGTGGTGCTGATCACATAAACGGGCTGATCGGCGGGCAATTGATCCAACAGGGTGATAGCCGCCTGTTGCAGGGATCCCCAATGCTGGCCAGCCAACCAGCCGTTGTCGATAACCAGCAGGGTGGGTTGATTGGCTATTGGTGGACGGCGCGATGGCCAATAGGGCTGTGCCAGCGCCACCATCAGGCTGGCCAACAGCAACAGCTGCAACACCCTTCGCCAGATTGGTGGGCGCGCTCGTGGCACCAGATTAATAAAGTTCAGCAGCAGGCGGGTTGCGGGAAATGCCACCGTCAGCGGCTGGCGATCGCGCTGGCGCAACCACCACCACAGCAGCGGCAGCAGCAGTAGGGGCAGCAGCCACAACGGCTGATGAAAACTGGGGAACGGCAAGATTGGCATCAGTCCCCCACCGTTTGCAATTCGCGCAACAGGGTGCTTAGGCTGGCGGATAGGGGGGCGGCCGTATCCACCTCCACCCACCGAAAGCCATATTGCTGCGCCAAGCTGTTCATCGCTTGATTGTGATTGGCCAAGGCTATCAGATAGGCGGAACGCACCGCCGCGGGCTGGCTTAACACCACCTCAATCGATTGATTCGGTGCCACAAATTGGCTGGCCTCCTCAAAGGGAAAGCGGCGCTCAATCGGGTCAACCAGCCGTATCAGCAGGCCGTTGCAACGGCGCGCCTGCCAATCCGCCAACACCCCTTGCCAGGTTTCGGGCGGATCCATAAAGTCCCCCACCAGCACCAGGGTGGAACCAACCATGCGGTTGGGCAGGGTTGGCATTTGATGCAGGCTGGCACCCAGTGCCAACAGGGGGGGGGGCGGGGACAGCGATGGTGGTGGGGGATCCGTATTCTTACGCGCGGATTCTGCCCGCAACTCCCGCCGCGCCTCCTGCTGCAATTCTTGCCACAACTGTTGCAACCCCGTGTTGCCAACGCCCAGCTGGTTGGGGCGTGCCAGCCAGCCAAAACGCTCCTCACCCTTAGCCAGCAGCATGGCCAAGGCCAGGGTAAGGATCAGCCCCGTTTCCCGCTTGCTGCGCGGGGCATCACGGGACTGAAAGGCCATCGCCGCATCATCCTGGCACCAAAACATCACGGTTTCGCTGCTTTCCCATTCGGTCTCACGGATAAAGGCGCGGTTGGATTTGGCCGATTGGCGCCAATCAATGCGCCGCGCATCATCGCCATCAATATAGGGGCGAAATTGCCAAAAACTTTGCCCAGTCCCCTGGCGGCGCCGTCCATGCAATCCCCCCTGGCTCAGGTGAATTTGCCGCGCCAACTGCTCCGCGGCCAGCAACAGGGCGGGATAGCCCGCCGCCAAGCGCCCGGCGGCGATCATCGGTTGCATGCCGCGATAGGGATCATTGGCAGGATCGTTGGCTAGCTTGTTGATGCCCCAGGCTACGCCCTGCCTCACCAGACTTTGACGCCATTGGGCTTTGAAAGCCGCGATTTTTGGGGTGAGATAGCTGGCCAGCTTGTCCATCACAGCTTTTAGCCTCATATTGTTCGGCCTTAGATCAGTTGGCCAGCGCAACCACCGACCCGCTGACCCATCTGGCCGAATGGCTAAACGCTTCCCAAACACTATCCAGAACACAACTTGGCCACCACATCGGCAACCGTAATCCCCTCAGCATGCGCCGCGTAATGCAGGGCGATACGGTGACGCAACACATAGGGGGCAACCGCCAACACATCCTCACGCGCGGGGGTCAGGCGACCATCCAGCACCGCACGGGCACGCGCCAACAGCAACAACGCCTGGCTTGCCCGTGGGCCTGGCCCCCAACGCACTGAGCGTTTGACAATGTCCAACCTGCTGCTTTCTGGTCGGGCGTTGCGCACCAGCGCGACAATTTCTTCCAACAAAGCCTCGCTGACAGGCAAAAAGCGCAGCAGGCGGGGCAGCTGTTGCAGTTGTTCGGCACTAACGGTTGAGCCGTGGAATTCGGCCTGGCCAAAAGCCGTTTGTTGCAGCAGCCCCAGTTCCGCCGCTGCGCCAGGATAGCCGATAGGAATCTCCACCAAAAAGCGATCCAATTGCGCCTCAGGCAGGGGGTACGTCCCCTCCATCTCCAGCGGGTTTTGGGTGGCCAGCACATGAAACGGGCGGGGCAAAGGGTAATCGACCCCCGCCACGGTCACCACCCCCTCCTGCATCGCCTGCAACAGGGCGGATTGGGTGCGTGGGCTGGCACGATTAACCTCATCCGCCAACAACAGCTGACAGAAAACGGGCCCCTGCAAAAAGCGGAAACTGCGGCGGCCATCGGCGGCCTGATCCAACACCTCACTGCCCAAAATATCGGATGGCATCAGATCGGGGGTAAATTGCACCCGTTTGAATTGCAGGCCAAAGGCGGTGGCCAGATTGTGCGCCATGCTGGTCTTGGCAACGCCCGGCGCCCCCACCAACAGGGCATGCCCGCCCGCCATGATGGTCAGCAGCAGCAGCTCAACCGCGGCCTCCTGCCCCAAAATGACCTGGTTAATCTGTTTTTCGGCGGCGTTTAAGGCGGCGGCGATTTTGTCCAACTGCTCCGCCACCACACTGGCGGGTGGTGCATCCACAGCGGGCGCTTTTAACAGATGGTTGGTAGTGATCACGGTCATGGCAATTGGCTGTTAGGTTGGCTATGCTAATGGGCTGGTGCGAATGGGCGCAAGATGGGATAAAGCTATCAATTCACGCTAAAGGAATCTTCGCCCTTGGCCAAGGGCTTTGTTTTGGGATAAATCATTCATGAGCCGTTTTTGGATAATTCTGCTGCGCATTGCCCTGATTGGCCTGCCCATTCTAATGTATTTCCATTGGATAAAGCTGGTTAAGGCTGGTCATCCGCATGCGCGCCGTTGGTTCTGGCTGATGATCACCTGCATCGTGCTGTTGGGCATTGGGCTGGTAAGTTTTATTGTGCTGGATGGGCAACCACGGGGCAGCCATTATCACCCCGCCCAAATGGAAAATGGTCGTATTGTGCCAGGGCGTATGGATTAGGATTGGCCGATGCCGCCCCTTATGCCCCCCCCCTTTCCAACGCCAACGGTTCTACACCCCCTACCCGATTGGATGCTGGCCGCGCCGTTGCAGCGGGTGATAGCGGCACTGACGCAACAGGATGCTGATGCGGTGCGGGTGGTTGGCGGCGCGGTGCGCGACCATTTGTTGGGGTTGGCGGTGCGCGATGTCGATTTGGCCACCACCCTGACCCCGCTACAGGCGGTGGCCGCCCTGAATCAGGCTGGCATCAAAACCCTGCCAACCGGCATTGATCATGGCACCATCACCGCCCTGTTGGATGACACCGCCATTGAAATCACCACCCTGCGCCAGGATGTGGCCACCGATGGCCGCCATGCCATTGTGTGCTTTGGCACCGATTGGCGGGCGGATGCGGCGCGGCGCGATTTCACCATCAACGCCCTGTATCTGTCGCCGACTGGCCAACTGTTCGACTATCATCAGGGGCTGGCGGATTTGGCGGCACGGCGGGTGTGCTTTATCGGCAATCCGCACCAACGGATTCAAGAAGACGTGCTGCGCCTGCTGCGCTTTTTCCGCTTCAGCGCCAGCTATGCGGCCGAATTGGATGCGGACGGCCTGACAGCGGCGATTACGCTGTCACCGCAACTGCCCCAGCTATCGGGGGAACGGGTGTGGGCGGAGCTGTCGCGCCTGCTGACCCTTGGTCAGGATGGGCTGGCGATGCTGCGGGTGATGGCGACGCATGCCATCCTGCCCCAACTGTGGTTGCCCGCCGTGATAGCCGCCCCCGACCTCGCCAGCTTGCAGGCGTTGTTGAGGGCTGAGCCACAGGTGCCGCCAGCCCTGCTGCAACTGGCGGTTCTCATCGGCGGCGGGGTGACGCCCGCAACGCTTAAGAGCCTGGCGGGGCGACTGCGCCTTAGCAATCAACAGCGGCGACAATGGCAGTTGTGGCAGGCGGGATGGCGCTGTTGGCACAGCCAGGATCGCCTGGACTGGTTGGACTGGATCTATCTGCACGGCCTGCCCGCGGGGCAGGAATCGTTGGCCTGGTGGGAGGCGACCCGTGCGACGGGAGTGGCGGGGGCAACGGGATCGGCTTGGGAAGCAACTGGGGCGGCGACTTGGGCGGCTGGCCAGCGGGAGGGGGGAAACCAAGGCGGGCAGGATGCCACCAACAATTTTCCAGAGAACCAAGGCGGGCAGGATGCCGACACACCCCCGTCACTGGCCGATGCACGCCACCAAGCCCTTGACGTGATGCGACGGCTGGGCGATGCGCGCTTTGCCACCAACGGTGATGACCTGCTGGCGGCGGGCTATCCCCCAGGCGCCGCCCTGGCCAACCAGCTGCGCACCCTCCGCCGCGCCTGGTTAGCGACGCTGCCCCTCTAGCTGGCGAAAAATCAGCTCCTTCGCCGTGTTTAAATTTGTATCAGACGGCAGCATAAGCCCTAATCCCGCGCGTTTTGGTCATAATTCTGCCGCGCTGATGGCTTAACAGAAAGCTGTACGCTGGCCAGACCGCCTGATTGCCGCAGCCGCCTCCACCCGATTGCCTCGTGAATTGCCTGGAAAGCGGCGGGGCAGGTGCAGGGGGGGGCTACCTTTGCGGGAAAAGTTTGCTAAAGTTGGCGGTATGGATGGTGGATACAGGCATAAAAACAGAATTGGATTGATGATGGCGATAGGAAAGTGGTTGATCAGATGGGGTTGATTGGGGTGACATGCTGCCTGGATTGGTTGGCGGGCGATCGCATTCATCACACCCGCGATCGGTATATGCAGGCGATTGTCGCCAATCAGGTCGGCGTGCCCGTGTTGTTGCCCGCGATTGGCCAGCGTCTGGATGCCGAGGTTTACCTGCAACATATTTCTGGCCTGCTGCTGACGGGCAGTCCCAGCATGGTGGATCCTACCCACTATGACTGTCAAACAGCGGCGGGTGAAACGGCGGCTCCATCCTGCTCAGCCCCCATTGTTGAGCCTACAACGCACCCATTGGATCGCGCGCGCGATGACACCACCCTGCCGCTGGTGCGGGCGGCGGTGGCGGCGGGCGTGCCGGTTTTGGCCATTTGCCGCGGGCTTCAGGAGCTTAATGTCGCCTTGGGTGGAACCCTGCATCAAAATCTCAGCGCCCTGCAGGGCGCCATCACCCATCAGGGCAACATGAAGGATCCGGATGAGGTGCGCTTTGCCCCCGCACACAGTATCACCCTGACCCCTGATGGAATGCTTCGCCAGCTGTTGCAAACCACCGACATGATGGTCAATTCACAACATGCCCAGGGTGTCGACGCGCTGGCCGACGGCCTGGTGGTTGAGGCGATTGCCCCCGACGGGGTGATTGAGGCGGTCAGTCACCAAGATCGTAGCCGTTTTGTGTTGGGGCTGCAATGGCACCCGGAGTGGGGCGCAGGCAACGATTGCGCGGCGGGTCGCGCCATCTTCCAGGCCTTTGGGCAGGCGGTGGAACGGTTTAAGGCGCAACGGCCATACCAGCAGCCATCATGAAAACCCTGTCCTGGAACATCAATTCGCTGCGCCTACGCCTGCCGCAACTGGCCGTGCTAATCGCTGATCAGCAGCCCGACGTGCTGTGCCTGCAAGAAACCAAGGTGCAGGATGGCGATTTCCCGACCAGCTTTTTTCTGGAGCACGGCTATCACCACCTGCAATTTGCGGGCATCAAAAGTTACAACGGCGTGGCGATTGCCAGCCGCCTGCCGATCAGCCAACCGCAACGGCATGATTGGTGCCAACGCCTCGACGCCCGCCATGTCAGCGTGACCATTGATGGCATCCGCCTGCACAACCTCTACATCCCCGCGGGCGGTGACGTGCCCGATGCGGCGGTCAATGACAAATTCGCCCATAAGCTGCAATTCTATGCGGAGCTGGCCGATTGGTTCGCGGCGCAGCCCAAACCGCTGCCCCCCACCCTGTTGGTTGGCGATCTGAACGTTGCCCCCCTGCCCGACGATGTGTGGAACCACAAGCAGCTGTTGAACGTCGTCTGCCACACCCCTGTCGAGGTGGCGGCCTATGACAAGCTGCAACAGGCCAGCGGGCTGGTGGATGCCGTGCGCCACCTGACCCCGCCGCCAACCAAGCTGTTCAGTTGGTGGAGCTATCGTGCCCAGGATTGGCAGGCCAGCAATCGGGGGCGGCGGATCGACCATGCCTGGCTGTCGCCCGACCTGCTGTCACGCCTGCACAGCGCGACCATCCTGGTACAACAGCGCGGCTCCACCCAGCCGTCCGACCATGTGCCGGTGGTGGTGCAGCTGACTAAGTAACGTAGCGTACAGCCCCTATTTTGCGCTTGGAACCTTCACGGGGGTTTCGCGTTGTAACTTTTCGCTGCGGCGGCGGCTAGCGCGGTTCAGCGTCATCATAACTGGCGGTTGCCCCCCATTCTGCCCGCCCAAAGTCGCCACATTGCTGCCAGGGTTGATGGCAGCGTTTGGTAGTCTAGCGCCCCCCTGCCCCGTCACTTCCCGCATAGATTTGGGCA
>CAISOG010000063.1 GCA_903887035.1 uncultured Holosporaceae bacterium
CTGCACCACCGTATCGGCTATAGCATCGTGATGGCCGTCGGCGGGATGGAGGATTTGTGCGCCGATAACGACGCCGACTATGTTGCCGCCGCTGCACGCCTGGCCAACGATCCTGAGCGGATTAAGGCGATGCGCACCACCCTGCGTGACCAGATGATCCAATCCTCGCTGGGCGACACCCGCCGCTTTGTTAAAGACTTTCAGGATGCCTTAATCGATACCGCCCGCAAGGAGGGGTTGATAAGCTAAGGCTTTTAAGGAGCAATACTCTAACGACGCAGCGCGGCGGGCAAGTGAAATTCCACGGTTTCCTCGACCACCGTCACCTCCTCCATCATCACCGCAAAGCGTTGGCGGGCGGCGGCCAGCACCTCATCAATCAGCACTTCGGGGGCGGAGGCCCCCGCACTTAGCCCCAGCACGCCAACCCCAGCCAGCCATTCCCAGTCAATCTCACTGGCACGTTGCACCAATTGTGCCTTGGGGCAGCCAGCCAGCTGCGCCACCTCAACCAGCCGCATCGAATTGCTGCTGTTGGGCGCGCCAATCACCCAAAAGCCATCGCACCCCGCAGCCAGGGTTTTGACCGCCAACTGACGGTTGGTGGTGGCGTAGCAAATATCCTCCTTTAACGGCTCGGCAATATGAGGAAAACGGGTTTTCAGCGCGGCAATAATCGCGTGGGTTTCATCAACCGACAGGGTGGTTTGGGTGGCATAGGCCAGGGGCAGATCGGCGGGGAAATGCAGGCTGGCCACATCAGCCGCCGTTTCAATCAGACTAATGCTGCCCTCCGGCAGCTGCCCCATGGTGCCGATAACCTCTGGGTGGCCAGCGTGGCCAATCAGCACCACGTGCCGCCCCTCGCTGTGGTACTTTTCCACCCCGCGATGCACCTTGCTGACCAGGGGGCAGGTGGCGTCAAAAAACATCAGCTGACGTTCGGCAGCGTCCAGCGGCACCTTTTTCGGGACGCCATGAGCGGAAAAGATTACGCGGCCGTTGGCGGGCACCTCATCCAATTCTTTGACAAAGACCACCCCACGGGCGGCCAGACTGTCCACCACAAAGCGGTTGTGAACGATTTCATGTCGCACATAGATTGGGGCGCCAAATTTGTCCAACGCCCGCTCCACCATTTTCACCGCGCGATCAACGCCCGCGCAAAAGCCCCGTGGCGCCGCCAGCCGAATGGTCAGGGGGGGCAGATTGGTTAGGGGCGGTGCATCACCAACGACAGGGATAGGATTCATCACAACGAAACAGCTTACTACATCAGGCAACGGCGGCGACGGTGCGTTCGCTGGTGTACAGCAATTTGTTCAGGGCGGTGATATAGGCGCGGGCGCTGGCCACGATGGTGTCAACATCGGCGCTTTGCCCCGTGAAGACCCGCCCCTCATGCTCCAACCGCACGCTGACCTCCGCCTGCGCGTCCGTCCCCTCCGTCACCGCATGCACCTGATACAGCAACAGCTTGGCTTCATGCGGTTGCACGGCGCGAATCGCATTAAAGACCGCATCCACGGGGCCATTGCCCGTTGCAATATGATGCTGGGTTCGGCCATCAACCTCCACCACCATCTCCGCCCGTTGCGGCCCAAAGCTGCCACAGGCAACGGTCAGTGATACAAATTTCAGGCGGTGGTTGGCCTGAGCAATCTCATCGTCAATCAGGGCGATAAGATCGTCGTCAAACACCTGTTTTTTCTTATCGGCCAACGCCTTAAAGCGCTGAAATGCCTCCTCCAACTGCGCATCGGGCAGTTGATAGCCCAACGCCGCCAGCTTATCCACAAAGGCATGCCGCCCCGACAGCTTGCCCAGCACCAGGCGCGATTGTTGTAGGCCGACATCCTCTGGCCGCATAATTTCAAAGGTTTGCAGGTTTTTCAGCATCCCATCCTGATGAATGCCCGATTCATGGGCAAAGGCATTGGCGCCCACGATAGCCTTATTCGACTGCACCGCCATGCCGCTGACCGCCGCCACCAAACGGCTAGCCTTAGTCAACAGGATGGTGTTGACGTTGCAATAGTGGTCGTGGAAATGCTCCCGCCGCACCTTCAGCGCCATCACCACCTCCTCAAGGCTGGTGTTGCCCGCCCGTTCGCCAATACCGTTGATGGTGCACTCCACCTGCCGCGCGCCCGCCTGCACCGCGGCCAGGCTGTTGGCGGTAGCCAATCCCAAATCGTTCTGGCAATGCACCGACAGCACGGCGCGATCCATGTTGGGAACCTGTGCCCGCAAATAGGTAATCAGCGCGCCAAACTCATCGGGAATCGCATAGCCCACCGTGTCGGGAATGTTGACGGTGGTCGCCCCCGCCGCAATCGCCGTTTCCACCGCCCGCGCCAGAAATTCCCGCTCAGTCCTGGTGGCATCCATCGCGCTCCACTCCACATCGTCGCACAGGCTGCGCGCCAGGGTGACGCTGGATCGAATGGTCTCCAACATCTGCGCCTGATCCATGTTGGTGATATGCTTGCGATGCAGCGGGCTGGTGCCAATAAAGGTGTGGATGCGGGGACGAACAGCACCCCTAACCGCCTCCCCTGCCCGCTCAATATCCTTGGCCACCGCGCGCGACAGGGCGCAGACGGTGGTTTGCTTAATCTGCGCCGCAATCTGGCTAACCGCCTCAAAATCCCCCGCGGAGCTAATGGGAAAGCCCGCCTCAATCACATCCACCTGCATGTCTTCCAGCAGCAGGGCAACGCGCAGCTTTTCCGCCACCGTCATCGCCGCGCCGGCCGACTGCTCCCCATCCCGAAGGGTGGTGTCAAAAATGATAATGCGGTTCGGATCAACACTCATGCCACCAGTTTAGCCCAGGCCGCTATCAACAGGCAAGAGGGCGTTATGGGGCGGCGCACCCTTATTGAGATTGGTTCGGCGTTTCCGATGATGGTCATGCCAGACAGGCGGCCTATGCAAGCAACCACGGGCAACAATCAGGGCAACAAAAAATTTCCAGCAAAAAAATATTAAAAAGACAAAAAAAATTCTTGACAAAATCTTATTAAATAAACAACTATTTTATTTAGCCTTAAACCCAACCTAGGCAAGCCATACTGGTAAGCCAATTTAACTTTTTGAAAGGAA
>CAISOG010000064.1 GCA_903887035.1 uncultured Holosporaceae bacterium
ACATAACTATAACACAAATCACCTGCCCGCTTTCGGGCGGGGTCAGGATCCATCGAGGCTTTGGTTGCATCCCCCGATGGCACCATATAGGGCAGCGCGGGGGTCAGATCCGGCACCTGCAGCGGACTATCATTAGAAAAATTTTTGATAAGGCCGCCAAAGGCGCGGTTCCAATCAATCCGTCCATCCTGAATCAACTGCAACAAAATGTTCGTGGCCTTTTCAGCAGCCCATTGTTTAATGGTCTGTTGAAATTTCGAATTATCAAACACGGTGCAGGGATAGGGGGGGGCAACACAGCCAAAAAACTGCGCCAGACAACCGTATTGGGCGATCATTGCAGTGCAAAATGGACTAACAGCGCCCCCCGCCATGGCCGATCTGGGTGTTAGGGTTAAACCCACCGCAACCCCCAACCATACTACCATTATCAACCGCCATCGGCGCTTACTTCGATTGCCAAAACTGGGTTGATAACGACTCATAACTGCTGCACCCTATGCAATACTATCCCTTTGGGGAAATAGCGGTAGGCAATAACGGTAATCTTGCTAATGCATCAAGCTCTTGAGATTTCAACCATATGACATCTTTAGCATTGTTTAAATCTTCATAAGCTTGCTTTTGAAAAAGCTGAGCGGCAGCAATACAGTTGGCATTACCACCATCACATTTCTGCATTAACTTACCAATGTTTTTATCAATATCTTTTTTTATTTCAGGAAACTTGACTTGCCATGCCCGAACATTAGCAATATGTTCGGTAGTTTTAAAAGCAAGATCAGCATTCCGTAAAGCCGTTTTTTGGGCAATACATTGCGGCGTGTTATCATTTTCAGGGCAGAAATATTGGGCATATAGGGCTTGTTCCGCCGCCTGAACCTGCAACCCACTACTGCTTTGGCCACCACCCTTCAGGGCGCCGCCTAAGGCTTGGCCAACACCGCCCAGCAATTGTTGCGCCACATTTTTCCCCACATCTTGGGCACAATTCCCAGCATTTCCACCTGAAATACAACCCAAAAGACCCGAAATGGCCGCATTCGCCGCACCACAAACCTTGCCACCCGCCTTATCCTGTTCAGTCAGATCGGGGCATAACGCGTTGCCAACATTGGCCCGTATCTGAGGGCTTCCTTGTGATCCAAAAGCTACAGTCGCATCAGCGCCACCAAAATTCAGTGCGGTGGCAATATCACCACCAATTTTTCCATCCGAACCAACCGTTAGCCCTGGTTTCACCTCAATACCATTAACGGTTTGAACCTCATTGGTACTATTGGCACGTTCAATCGCTTGTCTAAGCGGTGCGCTTGCCGTCATGGTATAGGGGTTTCCCCCGTCTAAAGACACATTGCTGAACGTCAAGGCGCCGTTACCAACATTCAGATCCATTTTGGCAAGTTTGGAAAAATCGGGGGTGGCATCTGGCGTGGTAAAAGCTGTGCCCGCGGCGATTGCAAGGGGTGGGGTCGAACCCGAATAGGCAAATTTTACGGTATTGCCACCTGTGGTAATCGCTTCCCAAACCCCAGAACCAACCGAAGTGGCGGAACCCGCAAGATTAATAGGCGCAACAGCCAAGCCCGCAACATCACCAAAGTTAAAAGAATTCTGTCGTAATTCCGCTGGCAATGCCGATGGAGTTGTTACCTTAAACGGATTGTCCCCTGAAAAACTGGCCGTAAAATTGTTGCCCAATTGAATGTTGGATGTGCAGGCAAAATTGTTCATACAATCTTGGAAATTTTGTTGCGGGCTACGAAAAATATTGGCAAGCGCATCGTTGGATCCTCGGTTCACCATGCCCGTCAAATCTTGGGTTATACCATTCAGGGTTGGCTGAAGAATCTCACCCACTAGTGGCATATTCACCACTGGCCCCAATGCCTTGTTGGCCTCCTGCATCAATTTTTGCATCGCCATGTTGATTATTTTGGTTGTCACTTGCTGAACAAATGACTCTGCCAACTTGGCCAAAGAAGCAGCATCAAAGACCGGAACACCAATCGCCATTGCTGGCTTGGCCGGCATGCTAAGGGTCAGGGACAGCGATACCATTACGATTATCAGGGCGCGCATCCATCCACGGGAACCTTTGGCGTGCAACATCGACATGTTAACCTCCTGCTTCGATATATTGAGTAACCCAATCGGCGCCGTAACGCCGCATATATTCCTCCGCCATTGCCTTGGACGGCTCATCCGAGAAAAAGACGCGAATCAGGGGGCCCAGCGGTGCCAAATTGGTGTCCAAAATCACCGACTCGCCCGTCGCACGTTTCAGCAGAATGGATCGTTTCAGGGTGCGGGCAATCGGCAACCGCCCCTTAATAAACGCCCATTCCCGCTCGGTCAGGCTCCAATCGGCATACTCCGCCTCCTGCGCCTGGCTATTCTGGAAGAAAAAGGTGGTTTGCGCCTGGCCACGAATCTCCTCCCCCAACCCGGCGGAGGCAATTGCCTCTGGCCGCTGAAAGGCGGAGATAATGGCCGCGTTCCGTTTGCGATACTCCTGCAACATTTGCAGGAAATAGGTGCGGAACATCGGGTGGCGCACCACAGGCTCCGTCTCATCAATAAAAATCAGGGCGGGGCAGCGCAGCTCAGCAATCGCCGACTGAATGCGGTGCATCAGGTACAGGATAACCGCCCGCGCCAGATCGTCATGCTCATAAATGCGGGTAAAGTCCAGGGTGACCAGGCGGGTGCTGGTCAGATCCAGGGTGTCGCGATCGGCGTTGAACACCCCGCCATAAACCGAGGGATCCACCCATTTTTGCAACGCCTTGCGCAGCGGGCGCGCCTTGCTGAAACAGGCGTCGTAAATCGCCGCCAGCGATCGCCTCTCTCGCGGCAGGCCGGGCGAATCAAAGGCGGATTCAATCGCAAAACCAATTTCCTCCATCGCTTCGGGATCCCGCTCATCCGACAAGGCCTCCAAAAAGCCACGCAGGAACGAACGATTCTCCACCGTATCGGCGCATTGAAAGGGGTTCAGCGCGGTTTTGCGCCCAGGCAGATCCGACCCCTCAAACACCACATAGCTGCCCCCCACCGCATTGCAGAAGATAAACGCCCCGCCGTGGCGATCGACCATATAGGTGCGCAGTTTGTTATGACGCATCGCCATCGCGGTCAGGAAGTTGACCAGCGTGGTCTTACCCCCCCCGGTTGGCCCAATCGCCACCGCGTGCGCCACCGCCGCCCGATCCGCCGTCACATGGAACTGAAAGCTATAGGGGGTACCGGCGGAGGTACGGAACAGCGCAATCGGCCCCTCCCCCCAATCGGAATGGGGCAATCCCTCCAACTGGCGATCCAGGGTGACATGGGTGGCGATATTGCGGGAGAAAAGCTTGTAGGAACGCGGCCACAGCGCATAGCTGGGGAATTGGGCAAACCAGCTGGCCTGCGCGGTTGAGGCTTCCCGCACGGGGGTCACCCCAAAGCTGGCACAAATACGGCGCACATCGCCTACCGCATCCTCCAGCTCTTTAGGGTCACGGCCATAAACGAAAACGGTCAGGGCGTATTCGGCCATCATTTGGGCATTGCCCGAACTGCCCTCCACCCGATTCAACGCCTCCTCAAACTGAACAGCGTTCATCGCGCTGAAGCGGGTTGCCAGCGACATTTTGTATTGGTTGGTGATAACGGCGGCGGATTTCAGGCGGCTCCACGGCTCAACAATCTGGTGCATAATCATCTCACCATTGACCGCGGCAATCGCCTGCACAAAGGCTTCGTAGGTAAAATCGCCCAGGCCGCGCAGCCCCAACACGGCGCAATGCAGCTTATCGCGCCCGCTGCTGAAATCGATCATGCCATCATCACCGCCAAACACCACGGTGTCGGCGGTAATCGCCTCACTAACCCCCTGCCCCACCCCTGCTGGTGCAGGCTTGCTGAGGGGGCTGGCAATCCGCGCCCATAAGGCCAAGGGGCGACGGCTGGGATCGGGATTCATCTGATCCAACACCTTGCACTGATACTCATGCAAAATGGTGGCAGCGGTATCGATGATGATGTTCAGCTTGGCCACCGCGGTTTTGGCCTTGCCGCCAATCGAAATGGTAATGACCTGGCGATTGCGAAAGGTTTCGCGAAACGATTCGTTCCACTGCTTAGCGATGGCGCGCAGCACGGGATGATCATGCTCCACCCTGGGCGCAACGTCGGTGCGTTCGCGGAGAGTAAACACCCGCACGGTGGCGCCGCTGTCAGCCATGCCGTCCAACCAGTCTTTACGAGCCAGCAACAGGTTTTCCCGCTCATTCCCCGTTAAAAAGGTGTCATCGATACCGGTGACTTCCAACACTTGGCAGATGGTGCCATCGCGGCATTGGATGGTGCGGCCATCGGGCAGAACCTTGTCAAATGGCAAAAAGTCGGCCAATCGCGTTTCGCGCGGGTTGGGCAGGATGACTTGGGATAAGGCGGGCACAACCCCCCCAGCAAACAAGGCGCCGCCCCCGCCCAGTCCCAATGTTGCAAGCAACAAATTGACTGGCGACCAGGTGCTGGATAACGCGGCGGCAACCTCAGGGGACAAATTTGTTACCTTTTTTCAGTTTGATAATGTTTTTGGTTCGACGCTGGCCATAGCTCCACGCGCGCAATACATTGGTTATATGCGGCTCCTTCTCCCCCAAAGCGATTAGGGCAATGTGACAGCCGATGGCGAACAAGACGCAGTATAGGGGATTGACCTTAAACATCGAAATCAAAAAGACCATGCCGGTGCAATTCAACGCCAACACAATCGCGCCAATTTTGTAGGGAGCAAACAGCAGTTTGGACGGATAGCTAACGGCGCGCATCACGGGTTCTGGCATGGTTTGTTCTCCTAACTACTGCAGGTTAAAGTGTAGCCGCTTATTAGCTTGATGATTTCTGTAACCAATACAATCATGGCGGATGCCCCCAAAATGGTAAACAACCACGTCCAGTTAAAACGGCCAAACATGACGGAGGCCGCCAACCCCAACACCGCCAGTCCTATTAACCCCAACACCACGGGGCGCACGCCGCAGGTGGCGGTATCCACCGCGTTTTTTGCCTCGGTAAAAACCTTACTGCTGGCGGATCCAACGGCATAGGCTTTGGGCGCAATCGCCACGCTGCACAGAAACATTACCGTGCATAGCCACAGAGTGCGCAACGCCCAGACTTGGCTGATCTTAAGCCAACACCTACTTGCTCTCTCTATTTCTTGAACCATCTTTTTTGTACCTTCTATGAACAAGCCACATCAATTTCTGTCAGCCATTGTACCAACGCATCCGCCAACACCGCTAGGCCAGAGGCCGCCAGAATCGTAAAAAACCATCCCCAACTAAAGCGTCCGAACAGCGCCGACGCCGCCAGAAAAAGAATCGCCAGCCCCGCCATGCCCAGCACAATTGGCCGCCCCTGGCAATAGGCACTGGTCGCAGCCTCCTCCGCCTCTTTAAACAGAGCGGGATCATCGGCCAGAACAGGATGCGGCAAATTGCCAAACACAAAAAACGTCACCAACATAGCCAACCAGACTTTGGTTAACAGTCTTTTACCAAAATCGCGCATGTGTTTTTTCCCGCAGTCATTCATCACAATTTTAATCCTAAGGGGTTCCATACAAATCGGCAATGTCGCTGCCGCCGAAATACAGAAAGGTTTGGTCAATCAGCGCAATCATCGCTAAGCCGGCAATCGCCATAAACAGCACGCTAAAGCGCAGCTTGCCAAACATGCTCATAACGCCCAAGGCGACCATGGCAATCCCCCCCACCGCGTAGGACATGGTGCGAACATTTTGATAGCTTCTGGTGCTGGCATCGCCAACCGTGCTGAACACCGTTGTATCGCTGAACAATGCGCCCGTGGTCATGGTGCAACTGGTGCTGGAATAATTGAAAAAGGCCAGAACCTGGTCAATCACCGCAATCATGGTCAAACCGCCCAGCGCGCTGAAAAACCATACCCACCGCATGTTGCCAAACATACAAACAATCGCCATTCCCACCAACGCCACCCCGCCAATGGCATAGGCAATGGTGCGAATGTTGTCATAGCTGACCTTAACCCCCTTGCAGATCCCCTCCGTATTGCCAAAAACCTTGCCCGCCGCGTCGGATCCATAAAGCGCGCTTGACGCCAGCACGGTACCGTCACTGGCTTTATAGCCCAGAAACAGCTGAACATTATCCAACATGACCAACATGGTCATACCGCCCAGCAGGCTGAAAAACCAGACCCAGCGAATCGTGCCAAACATCGCCAAGGCCGCCAGGGCGACTAGGGAAATACCACTGAAACCCAACACCACCGTGCGGGTGTTATCGCGCAATGTTGTGGTGCCATCGGTTAAAGGTTTTTTGACCGGATTAACATTGTTGCTATCCATAAATTTGTATGCTGTAGCTTGCGCTTGGGTAGGGTTAGATGGTGCCAACACCAACAACCAACCACAGGATAGCAGCATTAGCATGAAATAAGCGCGGGCACGGCCACGATCAGACAACCGCCCGCCCAAGCCTAAAGCTCTGCGCAAACCGCCCAATCTTAGTCTTACTGTACCCAACCCTATCGTCATTCTTTTTTCCATTAAGCCGTTATAAATCCATCACCAAACCATCGGCGGTGTTTACCACCCTGTTACCCGATTGCCACCGACCCCTGGCCGAAACCAAGAATCGATGGCAACCATGGCAAAACAGACGTTAGCTAGTAACCAAACCTGCACCACCAGCGGTAAAGTCTGTACCGGCGATAAAGCCCATGGCTTGGTCAATCAGGGCGATGAGGGCCATCCCACCAATCGCCATGAACAACCATTGAAAGTTCAATTTGCCGAACATACACATGATGCCCAGACCAACAACCCCCAGCGCGCCAATGGCATAGGATATGGTGCGGATATTGGCATAGGCCCGTCCCAGCGTGCGACCCGCCGTGTTGTAAATAACCTCATTGCTGGTGGCCAAGGGCGTAAAGGTTCTGGCGGAAAAAGCCTGCGCCCCCGCCTGATTTGGTCCAGCCATCAGGCCTGCCAGCAACACCACCATAACGGCGATCATTGCATAAAGTGATTGTTTCATAGGAATTCCCCATAGAAAGTTGATAAAAACACACAGACTAACTGTACTACCCGATTATTAACCTTTTATTAAGCCTTTTTGCAGGGTACATTGGGTGGGAAGGCATGCGGGGCTGATTGTTTATAATGATATGTTCTGCATGCATTTTTTGCCGCGAATCAAGCGATACAGCCAGCGCAACAACGCATAATTTTCTTGTCATCCAACCCCCTACTGGCGTTAACTTTGGGGCAAAGCCACCC
>CAISOG010000065.1 GCA_903887035.1 uncultured Holosporaceae bacterium
ATGGTTGATGGCGCCTGGAATATCCTTAGGATCGCTGGTGGATTTGTTATCAATCGCTCCCTGATAAACCAAAATTCCATCTTTATCAATAATATACATATGGGGGGTGGTGCGGGCGCGATACAAACGCCCCACCTTACCAAAGGAATCCAACAGAATGGCGTTGGGAACAGCATCATTCTGTTTGGCTA
Organism: uncultured Holosporaceae bacterium; assembly: GCA_903887035.1. Classification (GTDB taxonomy): domain Bacteria; phylum Pseudomonadota; class Alphaproteobacteria; order CAISOG01; family CAISOG01; genus CAISOG01. The sequence continues at coordinate 192 of CAISOG010000065.1, forward strand.
TCTGATTGGCTTCATAGGGGCGCACATACCCCTCCTTCCCCTCAGCGGAGGAAATAATCGACAGCCAGATGACCTTGTCATTCTTTTCGCCCGCATATTTCTTTTGCAACGCCTGCATATTCCCACTTTTGTAGTGTTTTTTGACAAAGGGGCACAGGTGATTGGTCCATTCCAACACCACAATCTTGCCCTTATATTCCGACAGGGTGCGAATTTCATTGTTGCTGTCCGACAGGGTAAAATCGGGGGCGGGTTCATTAATCCGCACCTGCGCCGTCACGGGGCTGCAAAGGGTTGCCAGGATAATGGCGGTCAGGGCAAACAGACGGTACATCGAGGACTCCAGCGGGGTAAAACTAAGCTAGGGTTTAGAGGAAAGCGCGGCCAATAACAAGTCGGGCGTTAACAATTGGGGCAACAGCTGCGGCGCTTGGCCTGGCCAAAACAGGATATACAGCGGCACCCCTGTGCGCTGATACTTGGCCAGCTCGGCGGCAATCACCGCATCACGATTCGTCCAATCGGCCACCAAATAGGTGACGCCACGATCCCGCAACGCCTGCTGCACACTGTCACGGCCAAGGGTGCTGGCCTCATTCACCTTGCAGGTCAGGCACCAATCAGCGGTGAAATTGACCAACACGGGTTTGCCCGCGGCCTGCAACGCGGCCAGCTTTTCGGGGGTAAAGGCTTGGGGCTCGCCTGACTGCTCACGAACGGAAGATGGTTGTGGAGTTTCTGATGCAGTAGGCGCAAACAGGGGAAATGCCGCAAGCAGGCTTAGCAGCAGCAGAAGGCGTCGCCACCATCGGCCAACCCGCCCCCATGCCCACAGGGTAAAGCCCGCCAGCAACAGCCAGGTCAGCACATGAAACACCGCCGCCATCCCCTGCTGCCGTCCCAGTACCCACAGCAACCACAGGGCGCTGGCCAACAGGGGAAAGCCCAACAACTGCTTAAAATGCTCCATCCACGCGCCAGGGCGGGGCAGGCGTTGCAACAGCGATGGCCAGCTGGATAACACCACCACGGGCAGGGCGAGGCCAGCCCCCAGGGCAGCAAAAATCAGCAGGGTGAGCAGGGGAGGCATGCTGAGCGCTAATCCCAGGGCGATGGCCATAAATGGCCCCGTGCAGGGGGTCGCTACCAGGGTTGCCAAGACCCCCGTGGCAAAGGCGGTGCTGCTGCCATGATGGCGGGCAAAACGGTTGGCCAACCCACTCAGTTTTTGTCCCCACTCCACAAAGCCAAACAGGGAAAAGCTGATAAGGGTGAACAGCAACACCATCGCGGTAACAAAGGCCGGGGATTGCAGCTGAAAGCCCCAGCCTAAGCGTTGCCCCGCCAGTTGCAGTAGGATGAGCAGGGCGGCCAGCACCAACATGCTGCTGATAACGCCCGCACTGTACCACAGGGCGTGTCGCCGTGGGCTGGTCGTTATCGGCGCCAGCGGGGAGGTAGGGTGGGGATAATGGTGCGATGCCTTAACAAAGCCCAAAACCTTAAGAGCCAGCACGGGAAACACGCATGGCATGAGATTCAGCACCATGCCGCCGAGTAGGGCAAGCAGTAGGGCGCGTGCCGCCAGCCCCCAGGATAGATTTGAGGTTAGCCCTGAGGCCAGATCGCCCTGCTGCCAATAGCGGTTAATGCTGGTTGCCCCCTTAGTCGCCACTTGAATTTCAAAAGCCTGCGCTGTTTTGCGATTATCCTGAAACAGCAACACGCCCAACCATTGTGGGGGCAGATCTTTTTCCTTCAACTCCTGCGCGGCGGGCAGGGTAATGGTCAGGCTGTGCCCAACCCGTTCAAAGGTCGGTGGGGGGGAATTGGCCGCCAGCGATGGGTCGGCTGGAAAGAAATCGATGGGGGTAAGCTGTCCATTGCCAACATCGCTCAGGTGAACCCGCACCACCCATTGGTCATCACGCAGGCTAGCCCTGGCCGACCAGTTCGGCTTTGGCTGCGGCAATTGGGCGCGCGCCCGCGCAAAAGCTTCTTGATGTTCGGGGTTGGCCGTCGCACTGGCCGCTACAGGCAGGGTGAGTGACAGCTCGACCTGTTCAGGCACACAAATATCCTTACAAACCAACCAATCCGCTTGCAGGTTTATTGTTTGCTGGGATCCAGCGGCGATGGTTGGCTGCACCATCAGATCAGTCAGCAGGGCTGTTTCGCCCGAATAGCCATAATTAACCAGCGGCGGGGTATTGATACGTTCGGGATACGGCCATTGCGGTTCACCCGCCGTCAAGCCATCGGGCAGCGTCCAGCTTAATTGGGTTGCTAAGCCTGAATCACCAGGGTTACGCCAATAGCTGTGCCACCCATCCTGCACCGTCAGCAGCAGCATTAGGGATGCGGACTTGCCAGGAACCAGGGCGGTGTTCTCAGAAATCAGCTGTACTTTTGCATGGTCGGTGCGGGCATAGGCGGAAGGTTGCGCGATACTGGCCGCAAAACTGCTGTTGCCCATTCCAGGCTGCAACAGGCTGCCCAACAGCAAAAGCATCCATAACCCACCTCTCAAAACCTTATTCTTTTGCCAACAGTGCCAATACGCCTGCTTTCCCTTAGTTTTTTTAAGGGGCATCAAATCATTGGGTTGGACGGCGGGCGGCATCAGGGGCGCTACCGTTAATGCGGATCAGAGGATCGGGTCACGCGATCCAGATAGGCCAACAGAATGGCGGAGACCACAAACACGACGTGAATCGTCACATACCAAAACAATTGTTCGTTGTTGTATTGATTCAGCGTCATGAAAATTTTCAACAAATGAACGCCAGAAATCGTCACAATAGAGGTGGAAAGCTTAATCTTTAACGTGCCAGTGTCCAGCTTGCCCAACCAGCGTATTCTTTTTGCGGTATCGCTGACCGACATGCGGGAAACGGAATTTTCATAGCCACCAATCAAAACCATGATAACCAGATTGGCCACCATAATTTTGTCAACCAGTTCAAGCAGTTGAACCAGGAATGGTACGCTGTCGATGGTCAAAATATCTAAGGAAAGCAGAAAAACTTGCTTAAGAAATTTGATGGAAAACAGCGCCAATACAACGATAAGGCCGATATACAGGGGTACCAACAGCCAACGGCTTTGGAACACCAACTGCTCAATAAAATATTCAATTTTGTTGGCAGGTTTGTCGACGGGCTGGCGCGCCATGGCAATCCCCCTTTGGGCTGGCTAATGAATGGTGCCTAGCCTATACAATTTTGCCCCTTATGCCAAGGGGGCGAGCAGGTTCGGGGGCGATTAGGCGCTGCGTGCCACCCGTGCAATGGTCAGCACCCGCACCTCCGCCGCGCCCGCCCGCAACAAAACCTGGCTGCAGGCGCGGGCGGTTGCCCCTGTGGTAAAAACATCGTCAATCAGCACAACGGTTTTGCCTGCCAGCTGTGCCTTTGACTTGGGCGGCACCTGAAAGGCGTGGGCAACATTGCGTTGACGCGCCGCCATCCCCAACCCACCCTGGCTTTTGGTGGCTTTGCGCCGTTTCAGCAGGCGATGGCCAACCGCCACCCCGCTAAGCTTGCTGACCCGCTTGCCCAGCTCCGCCGCCTGGTTATAGCGCCGCCGCCATTGCCGCGTCCAATGCAGGGGCACGGGGATAATCCAATCCGCATTCATCAACAGCTTTTGGCCACCCACTTGCCACAGCAGGCGGGCAAACCACGGGGCATAGTCCAGGCGGTCACCATGCTTGAAGGCCATGACATGCTGGGCACTGATGTCGTCATACAGCAGTGCGGCGCAGGTCAGGTGAAAGGGTGGCGGGCTGGTCAGGCAATTGCCGCACAGCAAATCCCCCACCCCTCCGGCCAGTTCTGGCGCCATCGGTAGCGCACAACGCTGGCAGCATAGGGTTAGCGGGGTCAGCTGTTGCCAGCAGTCTGGGCAAAGGCCATTGTCTTGCAGGGTTTGTTGACGACAACTTAGGCAGCGGGGCGGCAGCAGAAAATTGCCTATGCCGCCAATGACTTTCTGCAGTGTGTGGTACAGCGGTTTGCAGATTGCCTGAACAAGGCTGGCTAGCCCCAATTTGGCATCATAAAATCGCCGACTTGGCCACCGACTTGGCCACCAACTTGGCCACCAACTTGGCCACCAACTTAGCCCGAAATTGCCCACTGTTGCCTATGCCTGCCTACAGATGAAGGATCCCATCAAAAATTCTTGCTGGAGGAGGCCATTATGCACAAAGCTGGCGCATCGTTGCAAACGGTTTGTTAATGGTAACTAATGGATCATCCTAAGGATAACCCGCAACAGGCCGATACAGTATCATGACAACAGCGCCGATTATTTTTGACCCCGCGGCCTTGCGCTTTGGGCGGCGGCGTGCCAACCCCAAGGTGCTATCCACTCATCCCCTGTTGCAGGAGGTGGCCTCCGCGTTGGCCATGCGGTTGCAGGCTGTTCGCCGCCCCTTTCCCCAGCTGTTGGATTTGGGCAGCCCTAGCCCGCTGCTGAGTCAAGCTGTCTCCAGCCCCACGCGCCAGGTTTGTCATCTGATACCAGCTGGCCTGTCCATAGCGGGCGCCTATCGCGGCTATCCCAATATATTGCCCGTTATCGCTGAGGATTGGTTGCAATTGCCGCTGGCCGATCACAGTGTTGATGCCTGCGTCAGCATGTTCAGCCTGCACACCGTTAACGACGTGTTGGGGTGTTTGCAGGAAATCAAAAGGGTGTTGCGTCCTGACGGCCTGCTGCTGGCCAGTTTTTATGGCGAGGATAATTTGAACGAACTAAGGCAATGTTTGTTGCAGGCGGATCTTAGGGTCTCGGGGGGCATCTATCCCCGCATGCATCCCGTGACCGCGATTAAGGATGTTGGTCAAATGTTACAAACCGCTGGCTTTGCCCTGCCAGTGGCGGACGTTACCCATTTGGAAATTCTGTACCCCAACATGCGAAGCCTGCTTAAGGATTTGCAAGCCCTGGGTGAACGCAACAGCACCGTTATCCGCCCGCGCCATCCCACCCGCCGTGGCGTTTTTGAGCAGGCTGGCCAATTCTATCAACAGCAATTCGGCCGTGAGGATGGGTTGATCCCCGCCACCATCAATCTGATGACCATCACCGCTTGGTCGCCCGATCCATCCAATCAGCCGCAAGCCCTTAAGCGCGGTAGTGGCCAAGTCAGCCTGCATCAAGCCCTTAACCCCCCCAAGCTTTAGGATGATGGGGAAATCTCGAGAGCGAAAATGCTCTAATGCAGGGTTTTGGGCTGGCTGGGAATATCCAGGGGGAAGGCAGGAATTTCCACATCAAATTTTTCACCCCTGCTGGTCACCATGCTGTAGCAACCGACCATGATGCCTGATGGTGTCGTCAGGGGTGTTCCGCTGGTGTACTCAAAACTTTGGCCAGGATCCAACTCCGGTTGTTCCCCCACCACGCCAGCCCCCCGCACCTCCTGCACTTGGCCAAAAGCGTTCGTAATGCGCCAATAACGACTTAACAGCTGAACAGTTTCATCGCCCAGATTTTCTATCAGCACCCGATACGCCCACAAAAAATGCCGCTCCGTGGGGGCAGATTGATCCGCCAGGTAATGGGGTTCCACAGAAATCCTTACGCTGCGCGTGACCTTGCTAAAAGGCGTGTTCGATTCGGCAGTTTTCGGTTTTTTGCGATTAAAAAACATTGGCACTTCTTTTCACGAATAGGGTGGGTCGATAGGGCATGATACATTGACCGTTTATCATGACCGTTTATTTCCCCGCGACCATCATGTGATCAACCCGGATGGTGGGGGCATCCACCCCATAGGCAAAAACCAGATCGTTGGCGGGGGTGGCGGTGGCCAGCATGTCTTGCAACTTGCCCGCAATCGTCACCTCACTAATCGGATCAGTTATGCGGCCATTACCGATTAAATAGCCGCTTGCCCCCTGGCTATAATCCCCCGTAATCAGGTTGACGCCCATACCCATCAAATCGGTGACATAAAAGCCATAAGAAATATCGGCCATCAGCTGGTCAGGGCTTTGGGATCCACCCTCAATCCACACATTGCTGGCGCTGGCACCTGGTGTGCCCGCCATGGCGCGTGCAGCATGCCCCGTTGGTGTCATGCTAAGCTGGCGGGCGCTGGCCAAGTCCAGCAAATAGCTTTGCAGCACCCCAGCGGTTATCAGCGGGCGTGCCACGGTCGCCAGGCCTTCCGCATCAAAGGGGCGGCTGCGAAGGCCACGCAAACGATGGGGATCCTCCTGCAACGTGATGGCGCTGCTGGCCACCTGTTGCCCCAGTTTATCCAACAAAAAGCTGGCGCGGCGGGTAATAGATGAACCGCTGATGGCACTAAGGATCTGGCCAATCAAATCACGCGCCACCCGCGGGGCAAAAATCACCGGCATGGTGGCGGTGTTCAGCTTATGTGGATTCAGCCGTTTTACGGCATGCTGGCCGGCGCGATTGCCCAACTGTTCCGCCAAAGGCAAATCGGAACGAAAGCGCGCCAGGGCGTATTCATAGTCCTGCTCCATACTGCCGTCCTTGGCCTGGGCGATGGCGGTAATCGAAAGCGCCGAAGTGGTGGCCTGATAGCCGCCGACAAAACCGTTGGTGGTGGCAAAAAAGCTGCGTCCCGCATGCCAATCGGCGGCAGCGTTTTCGGTGTTGCATACCCCCTTGTGCTGCAAGGCGGCCTGCTCCATCGCTTCGACCTGCTGGCGAAGATCTTGGGCGCTAACCTCCATCGGGTCAAACAAATCCAGCTCTGGCCAAGATTTGGCCAACAGCGCCGCATCGGCAAGCCCCGCATAGGCATCGGGGGGACTGACCCTGGCCATGGCTACGGCACGGTTGGCCAGATCTGGCAAATCCTGCGGCTGCAGGCGGCTGGTGCTAACGCTGGCAACCTTGCGCCCCGTGGCATGATCCACAAACACCCGCACCCCAACCTCACGCGATTCGGCGCGTTCCAGTTTTTCCAATGTCCCCAACCGCATGCCCAGGGTCAGGGCTTGCGATTCAGCCACCACCACTTCAGCGGCATCAGCGCCCGCCTTTTTGGCTTCGGCCAGTAGGCGGGTTGCCAAATCGGGAATGTCGGAATCAGCAAAAAGGTTGGTCATCGTGAAAAAGTTCCAATGTTAGGGGGGGGCAAGATTTAGGAATTATGCAACCATCGATACCATACCCCGTCGTTCTCCTGCTATAGGCAAACTTAATTTTCACAGAGTTTTTATGTCGGGTTTTTTATGGGATTTATCAATCTTTGCAAACAGGCTATTCGGCTGTATGGTCAAAATACATGGGTTTATATCACGTTTTAGCTTTGGAGTTTCCGCATGATACCGCGTCGCGTTCGTCGGGTTAGGGTGCAAAGGGTAGCCCCCAATTTTCGGGAATCACCAGCAAACACCACCCCCCTGCATGAGGCATCCCCAGCAGTCCAAGAACAGGCAGTCCAAGAAACGGTGAACCCCTTTGATAAAATTGAGGGATTGCGGGCAACCACGGCGCCTTTGCCCACTTTAACGCCCAATTCAACGCTCCCATCAACGCCTCTGCCAACGCCGCCGCTGATGATGGAGCAGGAGCAGATCCAGCTGGCCGAATCCCTATCCGCCCTGCAACAGCTGGTGCAACAGTTGCAGGCTGAGGCCGCTACCATCAACCAATCCATCCTACAAACCGATCAGCAAATTGAGGAGGCTACCGCCATCCTGGCACAGGGTTGTCAGGCCTTGGACAACGCCGCCGCCTTGGCCGCCAATTTTGATGGCGCGCTGGATGGCTTTAACCAGCTGGCCAACCAGTCTATGGCGGCATCACAACACACGCTTGAGCGCTGTCAACGGGCGGATCATGCCGTCAAAGATTTAACCCAGGATAGCCAGAAAATTGGTGAACAGCTGTTTGTGATTCGTGATGTGGTCGGGCGGGTCTATCTGTTGTCGTTGAATGCCGCGATTGAGGCGGCGCGCGCGGGTGAGGCGGGCATCGGTTTTACGATCATTGCCAATGAGCTTAAAACGCTGGCCAGCCAGGCAACCATGGCGGCTGAGCAGATTATGATGCCCATGCAGTCTATACAAAAATTTGTGCCGGATGCGGGTGCCGCCTTGCATGCCTTGGTGCAAACGGTTGAGACGGGCATCGGCCAGGATAATCAGCTGGCCTTTGCCATTGCTGGCCAAGCGGCCTCAGCCGCCCAAATTCGCCAAGCGGTTGAGGAAACGTCATCCTTTACCCAATCGATGCAGGCGGCAACCCAACAAATGGGCGCTATCAACCATCAATTGGCGCAACAGGGCAAAGACTTGCGGGCAAAGCTGCAGGCTGTGGAGAATTGCGGTGCGGCGATATCGGCAACCATTGCCATGATGTTGCATCCCGCCCTACAAACCGAACAATTTGCTGAGGATCCGCCAACAGAACAGCCAACAGAACAGCCAGCTGAACGGCCAGCCGAACAATTGTTGGCCACCGCTATCAGCCAACCAAGCCCTCTTCTGCCAGCCGATAATCATCTTGAGGGCGGGGATCAGGCGCCGATTATCCTGAATGACGCGATTGAGGATGAGGCGGGCTTTGGCGTTGATTTGGATGTGCAAACGGGAACAGTTCACCTGCATACAACCTCCGACGGGGGGGCAGCTGACCTGATGCCCCCTGCCAACCAAATGGCCATGGATGCGATTCGTTTTGCCCAGGATGACATTGATATGTTGTTGGCCAATGCCAGCAGCAATGATCTGGACAATTTGCCCTTTGGGGTAGTCAAGTTGGACGCCAATGCCAAAATTTTGGCCTATAACCGCTATCAATCGATGCTAAGCCATCGTGACCCCGACAAAGTGATTGGCAAAAACTTTTTTAAGGATGTGGCGATTTGTGCCGACACGCCAACCTTTGCTGACCGATTTTTTGCGGGGGTTGATGGGGGGCATCTGAACGCTATGTTTGATTACAATCTTAGCTACAAAATGCCCCAAACCAAGGTGCGGGTACATCTGAAAAAGGGTAAGGCAACCGACGGCGCGCAACCGACAGCCAGCAATGGTGGCCAGGATGTTTACTGGGTCTTTATCAAAAGGTTGTAGCGCCTCTGAGTGACCCCGTGGATTCGTGTCCACTTATTGCCCCCTCCATAAAAGCCCAGGCTACAAATCCTTTTTAAGATCTTGAATCACCAGCTCCATCAACGCCTCCAACCCCTGTCCCGTCATGCTGGACAGCAGGTACACGGGTTTCTGGGTGGCGCGTTTCAACTTGGCCTGTTGCAGTTTGACGGTGGCGGGATCGACGGTATCGACGCGGCTTAGTACCACCAGTTCGGGCTTGCTGGCCAGCTCTGGGCTATAGGCCGTCAACTCCTTACGCACCATGCGATAGGCCTTTACCACGCTTTCCTGCTCAACATCCACCAGGTGGATTAGGCGTTGGCATCGTTCGATATGCCCCAAAAAGCGAGTGCCCAGGCCTATTCCCTGATGCGCCCCCGCCACCAATCCCGGAATATCGGCCAGGATGATCATGCGATCATCGGTTGCAATCGCTCCCAATTGTGGGGTCAGGGTGGTAAAGGGGTAATTGGCAATTTTGGGGCGAGCGCGGCTGACCGCCGCCAACAGGCTGGATTTGCCCGCATTGGGCATGCCAACCAACCCGACATCGGCAATCAATTTTAGCCGCAGCCAAATATATTTTTCGACCGAATCGCCACCTGGGGTGGTGCGTCGCGGCGCCTGATTGGTGGAGGATTTAAAGCGGGTATTGCCTAACCCCCCCTTGCCACCCTTGGCCAACACCACCTCCTGCCCCTCCTCCGTCAGGTCGGCTAGCAAGGTTTCATAGTCTTCGTCATAAATTTGGGTGCCAACCGGCAGGGGCAGGATGACATCCGCCCCGTTGGCGCCATGGCGATTCTTGCCCATGCCATGACCGCCGGTTTTGCCCTTGTAATGTTGGCGATAACCGTAATCAATCAGGGTGTTGGCATTGTTGACGGCGCGCGCAATTACATCGCCGCCCTTGCCGCCATCGCCGCCATCGGGGCCACCAAATTCAATAAATTTTTCCCGCCGAAAGCTAAGGCATCCCGCCCCGCCCTTACCGCTTTGGATAAATATCTTTGCCTGATCCAGAAATTTCATTGGTGTTCCACCTAAACATTAAACATAAGTAATTTATATAATCATTCTGCTGAAAATTCGCCAAGCGGGGGTATGATCCCAACAGGCTGCTGCCTTTATGTGCCCAAAAACCGATGGCGTTGCTTCAGCATCCTTGACGTTAAGAGGGTTGTAGCGCATCACAGGCGGTGTCGGCAAGGCGTTGGGCGATAAGGCTATTGGCTAGGGCGCGGCTTAGGATACCGCATCATAGGGGGGCTTGTACCACCCCGTTGGGGATTCGGTAAAAATCTCAACCCCTGTTTCGGTTACGCCCAGGCTGTGTTCAAATTGGGCGGACAGGCCATGGTCGCGGGTAACAGCCGTCCATCCATCGGGCAATATCTTGGTTGCCCAGCCGCCCGTGTTAATCATCGGCTCAACGGTAAAGAACATACCCGCCTTCAGCGCCAACCCCTCACCAGGCTTGCCATAATGCAGCACATTGGGCTCATCATGAAAGACTTGCCCCAAGCCGTGTCCGCAAAAATCGCGCACCACCGAAAATTTATAGCCCTCAGCGACCTGTTGAATGGCATAGCCAATATCGCCCAGCGTTGCCCCTGGCTTAATGACGCGAATACCCGCCATCATCGCCTCATAGGTGGCCTCCACCAGCCGCCGCCCTTTAATTCCCACATCGCCCACGTAATACATGCGGCTGGTATCGCCATGCCAGCCATCAACAATAACCGTCACATCGATGTTCAGAATGTCGCCAGTCACCAGTTTTTTGGCGCCTGGAATGCCGTGGCACACCACATGATTGACGCTGGTGCAAATCGATTTGGGAAAGCCACGATAATTCAGGGGCGCGGGGATCGCCCCATGCTGGACAATATAATCATGACACAGCTGGTTCAGGCGATCGGTGGTCACCCCCGGCACGACATAGGGGGTTATATAGTCCAAGGTTTCCGCCGCTAGCCGCCCCGCCGTCCGCATGCCCGCAAAGCCAGCGGCATCGTGAATTTTGATAGATCGTTTTAGCATGGTCATCGGGGCAAAGTTTGGGAGATTGGCGGTATCATCCGCCCACTATAGTATCTTTCGCGGCTAAAGGAACAGGGGGAAATAGGAGGGGCAGCAATGTGACACACCGATAATTCGCTGACCATTCTTTCCTGCCTTTTTCTGCATGCCGCCACCCAATTGCATACAATATGATGCAAAATCAGCCAATACGAAATTTAATTTTCTGTATCCACCTAGAAATTAAAACAATATTTGTTGCAGACCATGCAAAAAGCGCTTGTATTGACGTAAAAAATGTTATAAGACTTGCGCTGAAAGCGTATTTCGACCGTGACCTTAGCAAAAGGTTTTGGTTGCAATGCTACAGCCGTCGCCCTAACAAGCGGCGATTTCTTCTGTACACCTTTAACCCCATACCATCCTATACCATCAAATGACAGGCAGTGTTATTATTGACTGAAACTGAATTGCCGCGTATAAGACTTAATATAATTCTCCATAATGTGGCTTATAAGGATGTTTTTAACAAAATAAAAAAATTTTTTAACGAAATAGTAACAATTTTTATGGCTCATAGGGTCGTCTCTTTTTTAAACTTCTTATCACCTTAGTGAGGAAAACAACATTATGATTTCAACCAACAGCAAAATTTATCTGGCTGGCCACCGCGGCCTTTTGGGCGCAGCCATCAACAAACAACTGCAGGCCAGCGGCTATCAAAACGTCGTCACCCGCACCCGCGCCGAAACCGATTTGCGCAACCAGGCCTTGGTGGAGCAGCTTTTTGCCCGCGAACGGCCAGAGGCAGTGATTCTGTCGGCCGCGCGCGTTGCCGGGCAGCAGGCGGTCAGCAGCCAACCAGGTGATTACCTGCAAGCCAACCTGGCCATTGGGTTGAATGTTATTGATGCCGCCCGCCGCTGGGGCGTTAAGAAATTGGTTTATGTTGCCAGCCCACAGGCTTTTCAAACCGATTTTAACCAGTTTAATGACAAAGACTTTGCTTCGGTGAAGGGTATTGTTGCCGCCAACATGGCCATGGCCATGGCGAAACGCAGCATCGCTACTATGTGTCAGGCCTATGCCGCGCAACATGGTTTTGATGTAACCATCGCGGTGCCTAGCTATCTGTATGGTCCAGGCGAAAGCATTGAACCCAGCGTTGCCCAAATTGTGCCAAACCTGTTCAACATCATCGAAAATGCCCGTGAACGTGGCGTGCAAAGCGTTGAGTTGCCTGGTCAGGCGGATGAGCAACAAGATTTTCTGTATGTTGATGACGCCGCCAGCGCCCTGGTGAAATTGCTATCGGCTAAAACCAATGCTGATCCCGTGGCGATTGTCAGCGGTCAGTCCACCCGCCTTGATCAGTTGGCCGCCAACATTGCCCGACTGCTGCGTTTTGAAGGGGAATTGGCTTTTTCCGAAGATGAGCAGGCCTTTATGCCTTACAGCGATGTGGATACCAGCGTGATGAGCAGCCTGGGATGGAAAGCCAAAACCAGCCTTAGCGATGGTCTGCAACAAGCCTATCATTGGTGGGTTGAGCAGCGCAAAAAGCCCGTTGGCTTTGCTGGCCGCGCCGCCGCCTAAACTCGGCCGTCCGCACACAAGCTTTGCGGTTATGGGCGGGCTTGCCAATCGACTGTTGGTTCGGTTATGCCGCCAGCTGTCTAAGGTAGCCCGCCTGTGCCGTAAGTTTTCTAAAGCATTGTCTAGATGCTGTCAGTTTTCTAAAGCATCTTGCCGATGCAGGGGGCTTGCCTGCGGGCTGGTTGCCCTGTGCGGATTTTTCCTAGGCAGCCTGATGGTACCATCCATCAGTTTGGCCAATCCCACCAACTCCACCAACCTTACCAACACCAGCATGCAATCCCTGCCCCCCGCCCCGCGGGGCACGGATTGGCGTGCATCCGACAGCCTTACCCCCTCCGTCCCTGGCGCCAAAACGGCGGCAACGGCCGCACCCGCTAAGGCGGCCAGCCCCCAATCAGCACGGGCATCCCTGGCTAACCCTGTTCCCGCGGCCAGCAGCATTTCCTATGGCTATGGCTGGCGGCGCGATCCCATTACCGGCCAGCCCGATTTTCATAACGGTATCGATTTTATTGCCCCGATGGGCAGCGCGGTGCAGGCCTGGGCGGGCGGCGTGGTGCAGCAGGTGCCCGTCGATAACGCCTGCGGCCTGGGGGTGGTGATTGCCAGCGGCGCCTGGCGCCAAGTTTACTGCCACCTGGCCAGTGTGCAGGTGCGCCCGCGCCAGACCGTGGTGGCGGGGCAACCCCTGGGCACGGTGGGCAGCACGGGACATTCCAACGGCCCCCATCTGCATTGGACGCTGCTGTGGAATGGTCGCCTGGTCAATCCGCAATTGGTGTTGCAAAAAATGCAACTCGCCCTCCCATTGCAACGTCAACAGCCGCAAAATGTTGTCGATCACGATGCGATAACCCCAACCATACATCAGGCGGATAAAGGGTTTTAGCCCCTGTGGCTGGCTGTACCCACATCACCCTGTCATCCTACCCGCACCAAAGTCGTCATCCTCTCCGCCCCAGTATAAGAAAAATCTGGGGGATCCATGGGGTGTACTGGCTATTCCAACATCACAATGTCATCCTACCCTTTATGGGTAGGATCTCAAATCCTAGCCGTTTTACAGACGGTACCATCGCATGGATCCTACCCACAGGGGGTAGGATGACAACGGAGCGGTGGCAATAGTGGGGGCAAGGATGACAGCGGAGCGGTGGTAGGGGTGGATGCCAATCAGACAGAACGGCGAAATACCCCCCACCGGATCGCTGTCCGCGATCCGACTCCCCCGCAAGGGGAGAGTGTTGTTCCCCCCTCCCGCTAAACCAGCTGTCCGTCGGCAGGGGTGTGTACCCCCTCCCCTTGCGGGGGAAGTGTTTACTTTATAATGCAAACAATTTTTCTTGTTGTTTGGCATGGAAGAATAGATCGAGGGTAAGAGATAGCATGGGGAGGGTTTTGGAGAAACGTTTGGATCGGCGGTTAAATCGCGCTAGATTGTCGCGGATG
>CAISOG010000066.1 GCA_903887035.1 uncultured Holosporaceae bacterium
AGTCGGCCAGATGCGGTTGGGCGAGAGTGGCTGCCTGCAACGCTACGCCCTGATGCACCGCACCGGGGGGCAGCCAGCGGGTCAGCTCCGCCGCGGTCACCTGGGCGGGGGGCAATTGGCGGGCGGCGGCGGCGGCCAACAGCACGCTGTCGCTGGCACCGCTATCGCTCAAATACAGCCGCGCCAGGCGCCGTGCAGGGTTGTTCAGCGCCGCCAGCACCGTATGCCGCCCGTACAGCCAATCGCCGCCCGCGGGGGTATTGCGGCCAGCGGCAGCAGGGTTGCGGGAGGCGGAGGAAAAGGAACGGCGGGGCATGGGCAGCTTTGCAAAATGGAAAAATCTGCCCCAATCATAGGCCAAGATGACGGCTCGCACAGCTGAAAAATCCGATGGTTGGGTTAGGTAATACTGTGTCCTTTTTATCAAAGCCCCGCTCAACCCTTGTGCATCGCATGAAGACAGGTTAGCTTGGGCGTTCGGAGTGTAGCGCAGTCTGGTAGCGCACTAGCATGGGGTGCTAGGGGTCGTGGGTTCGAATCCCGCCACTCCGACCATCCTACGCCTTTGGCTTCGGATGGCGCGCCATTTTTGAAGGTTAGCTTGGCGTAGGATGCGCTACGAAGCCGTAGCTTTGGCGGAGGCAAAGGAGGGCTAAAACAACATATGTATTATGTTTATTTGCTTAGAAGCCTAAGCCATCCTGACCAAAAATATGTTGGGATTACACAAGATTTAAAAAAACGCCACCATGATCACAACAGTGGTTTTTCCAAACACACCGCTAAATACATGCCTTGGGAGTTGGTCACATACCATGCTTTTCAAGACAAAACAAAAGCCTATGACTTTGAACGCTACCTAAAAACAGGGTCTGGCAAAGCCTTCGCATCAAAACGCTTTTGGTAGCCTGAAAGGCCGTGTATGTTTCGGGTAGTGCGCTGATGTACAAAATCAACCTCTTATTTGTTAACCCCTCACCCCCCGTTAGCCTGCCTGCCCCGCGTACTAAGTGGCATGGCTTCCTTCAGAAGTGCCCATGCGTGATCGTCGTACCCTGCTGTTGCTGCTGATCGTCTTATCGACGGGCTATTTTGGTTTTCACGCCATTTATGGCAACCGCGGCCTGTTGGCCTGGTACCAGGTGCATCATCGGTTGGAACAGCTGACGGAACAGGTGACCAGCAAAAAGGCCGCCATTGCCGCCCTGGAAAATCGGGTGCAGCTGTTGCGGCCACAGCGGATTGATCCCGATCTGTTGGACGAACGCGCCCGCGCCATGCTGGGCTTTACCGCCGCCGATGAGGTGGTCGTGATGGAAAAGGCTGGTGGCGGCAACTGATGCCCATTTTCGCTCTAGGTAAGGTCAGCCGCCTTCTCCTCCAGCGCCATCCAGCGTGCCATCGCGGTATCGGTGGCGGCCTGGGTAGCGGTAATTTCGGCGGCCAGCGTGTCAAAACGGGCGGGATCGCGCACATACAGCTGCGGATCGGCCAGCTGTTGATGCAGCTGTGCCAGCTTAGCCTCTAATTTTGCGATGCGGTCGGGCAGCTGCTGCAACTCCCGCTGCTCCTTCCCATCCAGCTTACGGCGCGGGGCAGGGGTGGCAGTGGACAAGCTTTTGGCAGCAGGGGCACCCGCAGCCTTGGCCTTGCCCGCCGCCGCAGATCGCCCGCCGCCCTTGCTGGCCAAATAGTCGCTGTAGCCGCCCATGGTGCTGGTGATATGGGCATTGCCTTCAAACGCCATCACCTCCGTCACGGTGCGATCCAAAAAGTCGCGGTCGTGGCTGACGATCATCAGGGTACCAGCATAGTCGGCCAAAATATCCTGCAACATGTCCAGGGTGTCCATGTCCAAATCGTTGGTCGGCTCATCCAGAATCATCAGATTGCCTGGGTTGATAAGGGTGCGCGCCAGCATCAATCGGTTTTGCATGCCGCCCGACAGGGTGCCAACATCGTCCCGCACCCGTTTGGGATCAAACATAAAATTCTTCAGATAGGCCGCGACATGGCGGGGTCGTTTCGGATCGCCGCCCATGAACACATAGTCGCCATCAGGCGCCAGGGTGTTCCACAAGCTTTTGTTGGGATCCAGGGCGGTGCGGTGCTGGTCAAAATAGGCCAACTCCATCTTTTTGTTGCGAAAAATAAAGCCGCTGTCGGGTTCCAACTCACCAATCAACAGCTTTAGAAAGGTGGATTTGCCCGATCCGTTGGGCCCCAGAATGCCGATACGGTCGCCGCGCAGAATCCGCAGGGAAAAATCCTGCAAAATCGGGATGTTTTTGCCATCGCGCTCAAAGGATTTGGTGACATTTTTAAACTCAACGGCGATTTTTGAGCTGGCGGTGGCGGCCAGCGGATCCAGCTCAATCGTCGCCTTTTTGCTGGCCAGGGCGGCCTTATCCGCCCGAATCTTTTCGCGCAGACGATGCAGCTCATTCAGGCGGCGTTGGTTGCGTTTGCGCCGCGCCGTCACCCCGCCCTGCGTCCAATCCAACTCCACCTGCAGCTTTTTGTTCATGTTGTGCAGGGTGCGTGCCTCCAGCTCCAACAGGCCATCCGCCCACTCCTCAAAACCCGCATATCCACTGGGGCAAATGCGCACCACCCCCTGCTCCAACCAAAAAACGGTGCTGGTAAAATTGCTCAGGAAGGTGCGATCGTGGCTGACGCAGATAATCGCGCTGCGGCTGGCGGCCAAAAACTGTTCCAGCCACTGAATCGCCTCAAGATCCAAATGGTTGGTCGGCTCATCCAGCAGCAGGATGTCGGGCTCATCCACCAACGCCTGTGCCAGGGCGGCACGACGCAACTGCCCACCTGACAAATGCCCCATCAGCGCGTCGGGATCCAGGCCTAAAGGCGCCAACACGATGTCGGCGCGATAGGACAGCTGGTCATCCTCTGGCTTATGCGCCAGGCCGTGCATGACAAAGTCGCGCACCGTTTCATTATCGCAAAAATCAACCTGTTGCGCCAAATAGCCGATGGTGCAGCCGGGATAGCGAAAACTGGCACCGCCATCAGCCTTAATCTGCCCCATAATCAGCCGCATCAGGGTGGTTTTGCCCGCGCCGTTACGGCCAATCAGGCAGATTTTGTCGCCCTCATGCACATGCAAATTCACCCCCTGAAACAGCGGCGTGTTGCCAATGCTCAGCTGGATATCTTCGAGACTAAGAAGTTGTCGTTTGGCCATGGGCGGCTATAGCCCGTTTGACAGTTGGGCGCAAGAGCTTGTCACACTATAGTCATTCCACTTTAAAAATCTCCAGTGCTGCAAATGTCACGATCTCTGCGATACGGTGCTCATGTACGTCCGTGTACACGCCGCTCCGTTTCTCGACCTCGTAACATTTTCGCAGGCTGTATATTTCTAAATTGAAACGACTATAGCGTCAGGAACCTTAGCCCCGCACAGCCTTGCGATAGGTGTCTTTGGTCATGTCGCGGATATCAACGCTAAGCTGTTCCACCGTTGGCAACAGCTGTTGCAGGGCGTCGCGCACCAAATCGGTCAGGGCTTGTTTCTGGGCGATGGTGCGCCCCTCCAACAGGCTGATGGTGACGTGAACAAAGCAACCCTGCTGCCCCAACTCCCCCACCAAAAAGTCCTGGGCGGCATAGGCGCGGGTTTTGATGTCGGCCGGCACCGCGAACAGGCCGCTGGCCATCATGGCCTGATGCACCGCCGCCGTGGCCTTAGTCGCCTGCATCACCTCAGCCAGGTTGGCGGAAAATTCGATAACGGCGTGGGGCATGGCGGACTCCTTAAACTGGATGGTGTGGCGGCGGCGAATGTTGAATCGGCTAGGCCTGGATTAGCCCGCCTGGGCACCCGCCCCCGACACAATTTCGATGATTTCACGGGTAATGTTGGCCTGGCGCTGGCGGTTGTATTGCAGGCTAAGGCGGCTGATCATCTTGCCCGCATTACGGGTGGCGTTATCCATAGCAACCATCCGCGCCGCCTGCTCCCCCGCGGCATTTTCCAGCGAGATGCTGTACAGCTGCGCCGCCAAATGGCTGGTCAGCAATTGCGCCAACAATTCAGGCTTTGGATCGCTGTATTCAAAGCGATCGTTGGTGGGGGCGGGTTCGGGCATATGCAGCGGCAATAAGGCCTTATGGGTTGGATCCTGCTTAATGGCAGAGGCCATGTGGTTGTATATCAGGTTGATGGAGCTGTAGCGGCCGCTAACAAAACCATCGACCAGCTTTTGCGCCAATTCGGCCGCCTCAACGGGGTTAAGGCTGCTGGCGCGGGGTTCACGAATCAAAAAGCTGTTGGCAAATTCCCGCACCAGGCCGTCAAACGGTTTTTTGCCCAAACACAGGGTTTGCCAGCGCTGGTTGAGGGCGCGGTGACGGCGAAAGGTGCGCCGAACCTCACGCAGCAGGTTGTTGTTAAAGGCACCGCACAAACCGCGCTCACCCCCGATGACCACATACAGCGGGTATTCATCCGCGCCAGCCGAGCGCAGGATTGGCCAATCGGCGGCATTAACCTCGGCCAGGCATTGATGCACCAAGCCGGCCAGGGCGGCAGCATAGGGCTGGCTGCCATGCACGCGATCGGTGGCACGCTTCAGCTTGGCCGCTGCCACCATTTTCATGGCTTGCGTAATCTTTTGGGTCGCTTTCACCCCGCGCAAACGGGTGCGAAGATCCTGAAGAGATGCCATAGCCTTTTGTCTAACCCCTTGTTCTTAACCTGCGTGCACGCTTACGCAAACACGCTGACAAATTTTTCCAAGGCCGCCTTAAGCTGGGCTTCAGAGCTGTTGGAAAGCTGTTTTTCGTTGCGAATTGCGGCCAACAAATCAGCATGCCTGCTGGTCAACTCGTGCGCCAACTCAGTCTCAAAGCGCGTCACCTCACTGCTTTTGATGGTGTCGAGATAGCCACGGGTACCCGCGTAGATCATCACCACCTGCATCTCCACCACCATCGGCGCATATTGCGGTTGCTTTAGCAGTTCGGTCAGCTTTTCCCCGCGCAGCAGCAGCCGTTGGGTGGTAGCGTCCAAATCGCTGGCAAACTGGGCAAAGGCCGCCATTTCACGGTATTGCGCCAATTCCAGCTTAATTTTGCCCGCAACCTGCTTCATCGCCTTAATCTGTGCGGCGGATCCAACCCGGCTGACCGAGATACCGACGTTAATTGCGGGGCGAATCCCCTTATAGAACAGCTCGGTTTCCAAAAAGATCTGGCCGTCGGTAATCGAAATCACGTTGGTCGGGATATAGGCCGATACATCGCCCGCCTGGGTTTCAATAATCGGCAGGGCGGTTAGCGAACCGCTGCCCTGATCCGCGTTCAGCTTAGCGGCACGCTCAAGTAAGCGGGAGTGCAGGTAGAATACATCGCCCGGATACGCCTCACGCCCTGGTGGACGACGCAGCAACAGCGACATTTGGCGATAGGCCACCGCATGTTTCGATAGGTCATCATAGACGATCAGGGCGTGCATGCCGTTATCGCGGAAATATTCCCCCATGGTGCAGCCCGAATAGGGTGCCAGGAATTGCAGCGGGGCAGGGTCAGAGGCGGTCGCCGCCACCACAATGGTGTAGTCCAGCGCATCATGCTCCGCCAGAATCTTAACGATCTGGGCGACGCTGGAACGTTTTTGGCCGATGGCCACGTAAATGCAGTACATTTTGTCCTGCGGCCGCCCCTCAGCCTCACACAAATCATTGGCGGCTTTTTGGTTCAAAATGGTGTCAATCGCCACCGCGGTCTTACCAGTCTGGCGGTCACCAATGATCAATTCCCGCTGGCCACGGCCAATCGGAATCAGCGCATCAATCGCCTTAATCCCCGTTTGCACCGGCTCATGCACCGATTGGCGCGGCATAATGCCAGGCGCCTTAACCTCAACCCGTGCCCGCTGCTCAGTCTTAATCGCGCCCTTGCCATCAATGGGCTTGCCCAAACTGTCAACCACCCGCCCCAACAAGGCCTTGCCCACCGGCACATCGACAATGTTGCCAGTCCGACGCACCAAATCGCCCTCTTTAATGCCGCTGTCATCGCCAAAAACGACCACACCAACATTGTCCTGCTCCAGGTTCAGCGCCATCCCCTGCAACCCATTGTCAAAGGCCACCATTTCGCCAGCCTGCACCCCCGTCAAGCCGTAAACGCGGGCGATACCATCACCGACGCTGATAACCTGACCAACCTCGGCCAATTGTGGCGGCAGATCCAGCTGCGCAATTTCCTGTTCCAACAGGCGGGTAATTTCTGATGCCCGAATTTCCATAACGTTTCCCCTAAAAACTTAAGATACGATTGTTTGCAAAACCTATAACCTGCTTACCCCGTCACCCAATGTCCGCGCAATGGTCTTTAGCTTGGTATCCCCCGTGAAATCAAGTAGGTAGGAACCAATCAGACAGCGGAATCCGGTCAACAGATGCGGATCAACTGACCAGGCAATCTCGGGCGTCTGCGCCAATTTTAACCAGCGTGCCAACGCCTCAGCAATTTTCGTCCGATTGCCATCTTCAATGGGATGAGCGGAAATAACGCGGGCAGGCTCCCGCCCGTCGGCCTGGGACAATTTGGCCTCCGCTTCCTCCAAACAGGGGGTCAGCAACGACAAGCGCCGCCGTCTTGCCAGTTGCAGCAACCAAGCCTGGGTCATGGTATCCAAGCCCAATTTCGGGAACAGCAATTGCAACAGGCGAAGACGGTCAGCGGGCGCAATCAGGCGATCGTCAATCAAGCGCTTAAACGGGGGAACGTCACGCTGAATCCCCTGCAACCGATGCAGATCGTCGCGGCAAACAGCTGGACGGTTGCCAAGAGCAGACACCCATGCCGTGGCATAGCGTGTAACCAATTGTTTTTCAGAGCGTTGCAACATTTTGGCCTAACCGTTCCCAAATCTTTGGGCTTTGCTATCACGCTTAGGCGCTTCAGGCAAGTTTATCTTGGGGGCAGCCAATCCAAAAAAACTGGCCGTGGCGCAGAATTGGGGCAGGCCAATCAATGCCGCAAGTAGGGCTGCCGCTGTTACTTTTCGACGCCAATTAGGGGCATAAATTTGACCTCTAGGTTCTCATCCGCAACCTCTGGGCCCCATTCATCGCGCAACGCCTGCATCTGTCTTTTAAGGTCGGATGATTCGATGCTGCTTTTGGCATCCAACAGCAAGGCAATAATGACGGGAATCACAATATAGGCCATCAGCCCCATCAGCGCGGATCCGTACATAATCAACCAATTCAGGTGATTTTGCAGAATGGATCCCAAATACTCTAAATTGTTGCCATTTTTCCAAAGATCCACCGAGAAAATTATAACCCCACAGAAATTGGCGCAAGCAATGGTTTGTAACGCGGTTTTACGCGGTTTGCGATCAAAAATAGCCGTGATAACACTCGGCAGCATTCCTATGCAAAATAAAGGCAAGGAAGCCGGTGAAAATATTACTAAAGACAAAATCATGGCCCAGCTTAGCCATAAATAGGAACTTTTCTTCTTGA
>CAISOG010000067.1 GCA_903887035.1 uncultured Holosporaceae bacterium
AAAGCCAGTCTGTGCCGGTGCCGACCAAAGTGTTGGAATTCTTGGCACACAAAATTACCAGCAATGTTCGTGAGTTGGAGGGGGCGCTTAACCGCCTTACTGCCCATGCCAGCCTGATTGGTGGCACCATCACCCTGGAATCGGCGCAAGAGGTTTTGCGCGATCTGTTAAAAAGCTATGATAAGTATCTGAGTATTGAGGATATTCAGAAAAAAGTTGCTGAGCATTTTAATATCAAACTGGCCGATATGCATTCCCCCCGCCGTGCCCGCGCTCTGGCACGTCCGCGCCAGGTGGCGATGTATCTGTCGAAACAACTGACCAGCCGATCGCTGCCAGAAATTGGCCGCAAGTTTGGTGGGCGCGATCATACCACCGTCATGCATGGGGTGAAAAAAATTGAGGAATTGTTGCAATCCGACCCCGGTCTTGAAGAAGAAATTGACCTGTTAACCCGCGCGCTAAGAAGTTAAAATCGTTTGGATCCATAAGTATTAAGGGCTTGAAAAAGCTAAATACTTGTTGTAATGTGATCAAATTGTTTTGCCGCAGGTTAATGCATTTTACAAATTGATGGGTTCTGGCCATGAACAACAATGTTGCGGCCGTTATGGCATTGGGACAAACCCAACCATCTGAACTTTACCTGGATGACGGGTTATTACCGTTGCTGGATAGCGGCGAAAAAACCGTGTCGATTCATTTGGGTTGGCTGAATATCCCAATGGGGGACTTGGTTTTTCGCACCCATGCCTGTGACGCCAGCCGCCTGGTAACGGTCAGCGCTATTCGCCATACCACCTTAGAGGAGGTGACGGAGGAATTGGCGCTGCAAGATGGTCATCCCGGGATTGAGGCGATGAAGCAAAAGTTTGCGGTGCAGAACCGTCCCCCGTATGAGGTGCGCGTAACATTGGTTTACTTTCTTAAAAGTGACGGTGCCGATATTACGCCCGAAAACGGCGGCATGACGCAAACTATGATATCCTGCCTAATATCGCATGGGATCTGTGGGCTTTAGGTGATGGTGGTTTCAGGTGCAGCATGACATAACGAAGCCCAAAGCCGCTGGCAATTTTTCTGAAATAACAGAGTGTTTTTTGCGGCATATCCAAAGGCATAACAATTTTGATGCCAACCAGTTTATGCCTTGGATCATTGTTGATGCATCCAATTATCCGCAGCCTGTCGGCTGGCTGCATCGCCAGCATCTGCCCTGGTTAGCGGCCAATCAGCAGGTTTTGCAACCCAACCCTAACAGTGGTGGTTGGCAGCTGGATCCTGCCTTAACCACATCAGCTGCCCGCAGTGACGCCCTGAACCAGCTGGCCATTCAGCTGCATCAGCATGGCCTGATCACCCATTGGTATGATGAACAGGTGTCGGTGGTTACCGATTGGGGGCAGCCGCCGTTGGCCACCGCTTCGCGTGCCAGCATTGGATTTTTGGGCATTAAAGCCTTTGGCGTGCATCTGAACGCCTATCATGGTTATGGCGACCAGATGCAGTTGTGGATTGCCAGGCGCGCCGCCCATTTGGCCAATTTTCCCAATCAGTATGATCATTTGGTGGCGGGTGGTGTTGCCGCGGGCGATTCCATACTGGGAACGCTGATAAAAGAAGCGCAGGAAGAGGCCGGTATGCCCATGACGCTTAGTCAGGCTGCCCAGCCGGTTGGGGTAATTCAGTACCATCTGATGCGGGATGGTTATTCACGCCAAGATACCGTTTTTGTTTATGATTTGGCGATGGATTGCCACGGCGCCGCAGATTTTGTGCCGGTGAATGAGGATGGTCATGTGGCCACCTTTGCCCGCTATCCCGTGGATGAGGTGATGCACCTGGTGGCCAGCAGCAATCAAGTCAAAAGCAACGTTAATCTGGTTCTGATTGATTTTTTCCTGCGCCACGGTATGATTGCCGTCGACGATCCAGCCTTTGTTGCGTTGCTGATGGGTCTTAGGAGTCCTTAGGGGGGCTTCAGGAGATTTGTTTGATGGGCAATGGGTTGGGGGCGTTCAGCGTGACACCAGTTTGGAGTTTTTTTTGTGAGCTTAATCAATACGCCCCCCCTGTCCAATTTTGATTTGATGCCCGATGCCTCTATTGTGCCGCAACTGGCCAAGGCGCGGGTGATGGTGGTTGGCGATTTAATTGTGGATCGTTTTGTTTACGGCCATGTCGATCGCCTGTCGCGTGAGGCGCCCATTCCCGTCATGGTGGTGGAGCATGAAAAAACCATGTTGGGTGGGGCAGGCAATCTGGCTCGCAACCTGCATACACTGGGCGCAAGGGTGACGGTGGTTGGGGTTGTCGGCGACGATACAACTAGCGATCAATTGATGGGTTTGTTAAAGGAATGCTGCGACGAAACGGTGTTGCAGCGTATGGATAATCGGCAAACCACCCTGAAATTGCGGATGATGGTGGGGCAGCAGCAAATGGCACGCATCGATTATGAAAGGGTACAACCGCTGTCGGATCAGCAGGAACAGGCACTGGCGGCCGCTGTCAGCAAA
The DNA here is from genome assembly GCA_903887035.1 of uncultured Holosporaceae bacterium. Taxonomy (GTDB): domain Bacteria; phylum Pseudomonadota; class Alphaproteobacteria; order CAISOG01; family CAISOG01; genus CAISOG01. Next base: position 2,520 of record CAISOG010000067.1, read on the forward strand.
CATTTGCCCGACCAAGATGTGTTGTTGCTATCCGATTACGGTTTAGGCCTGCTTAGTCCGACGCTGTGTCAGCGGTTGATTCAGGCGGCACGGGATGCGGGTAAGCCGGTGTTGGTTGACCCACGGCAATCGGATTTTGCCGCCTTTCGCGGGGCAACCCTGGTTAAGCCTAATCGCACCGATCTGTTGGCTGCCGTGCGGCATGCCCCCACCCTGTGTCAAACCAGTGACCCCCTGCCGCAGCAGGCAGCCGCCCTGCAACAGGCCTATGGGATAGAGAATATATTGATGACCCTGGGGGATCAGGGGATGATTCTGTGTGAGGGCAACACCCCCCCCGTTACATTTGCGGCCTATCGCCGCGAAGTTTTTGACGTGTCAGGCGCGGGCGATACGGTGTTGGCGGTGTTGGGCGCGGTGTTGGGCAGCGGTCACGACCTGAAAAAAGCCGCCAGTTTGGCCAATCTTGCCGCCAGTTTGGTGGTGGCCAGACGGGGGACGGCGGTGGTTAGCCCCGGTGAATTGTTGGTGGCGATTTCGGAATTGGCGGGGCAGAATACTCAAAGCAAGATTATGACATTGTCGCAGATGGCCGGTCAGGCCGCCGAATGGCGTGAACAAAATTTGGTGGTCGGCCTTACCAATGGCTGTTTTGATTTGTTGCATCCTGGCCATATTGCTTCGATTACCGCCGCCAAACAGCAATGTGATCGCCTAATCATCGCCCTGAACAGCGATAGTTCGGTTAAGCGGCTTAAGGGGGAAAGCCGCCCCATCCAATCGCAATTGGCGCGGGCGGTGGTGTTGTCAGCCCTGGCCAATGTTGATGGCGTGGTCATTTTTGATGAGGATGCGCCCCTGGCCGTTTTGGATGCGATAAAGCCCGATATTTATTGCAAGGGTGAGGATTATCGCGACAAAAAAATCGCGGAATTTGACTTGGTCGAATCCTATGGCGGCCGTATCTATCTGATTCCAATGGTGCCAGGTTTTTCCACAACCTCTACAGTGGCGCAAATGGCGGCGTAGGGGGAGGGAGCGTGTGGGTTAAATTGGTAACGCCAAAGTCATAATTCCGCGCTAAACTGTTACGAAGTTCTGGGATTTCTAAAATAGATTCACGGACACTCTTTTATTGGCCACACACACACGTTGGGTAAGGTTATGCTGTTAAAAGTCGGTCTTTTGACCCCGCTGTTTTCCCTTGTGATTTTATCGGGTGCGATGGTGGGGATGGCATCGGCACAGGGCTATCAAACCCCTATTTACACCACCACAGTAAGGCCAGCTGGCCAAGCGATTACCGTTCCGCCTGTGGCCAACCGCAACAACCTGCCCAGTCAATCGGGTAAGAATGTTCCCAACAGTCAGGATGTGTTTGGGCTGACCGAAACGCAACGATTGGCGGTGGAGCAGGATTGTCGCAGCGAGGTTGGCAAGCAGTTTCCGAAGTTGCAGGCGAATCAGCCGGTGTTAAGCGGTATTTGCCAATGCGCGACCAAAAAAATTGCCCAGGCCGATGCCAAACTGACCCAGAATGACTACACACGGTTTTTGAACAAAGACCCCAGCCTATTAAATGATCCGCGCTATGCCCAGGTGATTATGGAGGTTTCTGAGGCCTGCATAAATCCCGTTTTTCAAAAGGATCCCAGCGTCTTTTTAGACTTGGGGACACCCAACGGGGGCATGCCATCGGGCGGAACCTATAATTTTGGGGGTAACGGTGCGGCGGGAACGGCAAATGGCACGATTCCGCCCGCCCTGTTGGGGGCTATGCCTGGTACCAATTCAGGTGTGCAGCCGCAACCTGCGCCCAACACCACCGCCCCCGCCAGCAGCAACCGCCGCCCCTTTGTGGTGCGGTAGTTTTGGGTCGATTGTGCGTTCGCTCTTCGCATTTTTTATGTAAGAGGGCGGAGGAATGCTGGCGGCAGAAATTGGCTTGCCTGTTCCAACACCACAATGTCATTCTCCCCGCACCAAGGTCGTCATCCTCCGCGAAGGCGGGGGATCCATGCGGCGGAACTGCCAGGTTGTGTCATGCAGGTTGGTGGATTTCCGCCTGCGCCGAGATGACGGCAGGATCCAGAAATTGGCTGGCCTGTACCAACATCAGACTGTCATTCTCCCCCTTGTGGGGAGAATCTAAGCAGCGATGGCGCTTGTGAAGCGGTTAGGTTTTGAGATCCTACCCACAGGGGGTAGGATGACAGCGGAGCGGTGGTAGGGGTGGATGCCAATCAGACAGAACGGCGAAATACCCCCCACCGGATCGCTGTCCGCGATCCGACTTCCCCGCAAGGGGAGAGTGTATTCCCCCCCCCCCCGCCTGCGCGGAGGATGACGGTAGGATCCAGGAATTGGCTGGCCTGTACCAACATCACAATGTCATTCTCCCCCTTGTGGGGAGAATCTCAAAACCTAGCCGTTGTACAGACGGTAGCATCGCATGGATCCTACCCACAGGGGGTAGGATGACACCTGAGAAGCGGCAAAGATGGGGCAAGGATGACAACGGAGAGGTGGTAGGGGGGGGATGCCAATCAGACAGAACGGCAAAATACCCCCCACCGGATCGCTGTCCGCGATCCGACTTCCCCGCAAGGGTGGAGTGTGCTCCCCCTCCACATTTTTTTTGTGCTGGACGGGAGGGGGTTGGGGGAGGGGTGGAGTGTGCTCCCCCAAGCCGCCGCCGCCCTCCCTGCTGGTTAGGTTTTTTAGCGAGAGCGACCACCAGCTAGCCCACCAAGATGGACATCACC
>CAISOG010000068.1 GCA_903887035.1 uncultured Holosporaceae bacterium
GGCACGGTTAACTATGATTTGATGCAGGAACGTAACGCCCAATCCCACGCGCTAACCAACAGCCATGTTGCCCTGGTGCGGTTGGAGCAGTTCTATCCATTCCCCCAAACCGCTCTGGTCAAACAGCTGCAACGCTATCCTAACGCGGAATTGGTGTGGTGCCAGGAGGAGAACGAGAACATGGGGGCGTGGCGCTATCTGGATCGGCATTTGGAACGTGCCGCCCAGGCCGCCGGTATGGCCACCCAACTGCCCGTCCGCTACATCGGCCGTGATGCCTTTGCCGCCACCGCCACCGGCAGCCATCATCGCCATGAGGCACAACAAAAAGCTCTGGTGACCGCCGCCTTGGCGATCTAGGGATGGTGTTGTGTTGGCTGGTGTAGACTAAAGGACACAGGCCATGACCAGCTATTTAGAAAATCCGCACCCTGGCATCATCCTGAAAGAGGAGTTTTTGCAGCCGATGGGGTTATCCCAAAATGGGTTGGCGCAAGCCCTTGGCGTGCCCGCCAATCGAATCAATGAAATTATTCGTGGGCGGCGCGGCATTACCGCCGATACCGACCTGCGGCTAGCACGGTTTTTCAAGCTATCGGAGGGCTATTGGCTGCGTCTACAAAACACCTATGACATGATGCAGGCGCGCCGTGAGCTGGGCAACGCCATCAGCCAGATTAAGCCGTTTGAAACGCAAGACGGGGCGTATGCCTAAGCCACAACCGTTTGGTCGTATCAGGGTTCTTAGGCAATTGAGGTCTTAGTGCAAGCCATTAGCAATAAATGGCGTCCCCTACGGGATTCGAACCCGTGTCGCTACCTTGAAAGGGTAGTGTCCTAGGCCTCTAGACGAAGGGGACATACCGCTTTGAATAATACGATAAGACCTGTAAAGCAAGGGTTAAGCGCAGGGATGGGCAAAATAATTTGGATAGGCCTGGTATTGCCCGCATTCCTGTCATACTGCGGGTTCGCCAGTTGGATGCATCCTGCCCTCTGATGCTGCGGTGTGAGGCATGAACGACGCAACAATGAACAAGAACCGTTTAATCTATTCACGACCCGCGCAAATCGCTTTGTTTTTTGTTGAAATCTTGAAAGCAGATTAATTTAAAACTAAAAAGCTAAAAAATATTGACAAAAAATATTTTTTAGTATGTATAAAGCATGTTAAATTTTATTTTCTTTTGAAAAGCGAAAAATGACTAATAAAAACACTCAAGGTTCTCCCGGTTCAACGACCCAGGTTGTTGCAACCTTCGCGTCCTTATTAATCACTCTTGTTGGTGGTGCAGACCCTAAGAACTTGATTAATTTGGGATTCGTTGGATTGGCTCAGTTTCCATTGTTGGTACTAATTGAAAACGAGAGAAAAAAAATTGAAAGGGGCTGTACCAGATAACTATGTTAAGCGCCCATTACCCATGGTGATAGGGGTGGCCGAGGATAAGTTGGCGGGCGCGGTACAGCTGTTCCAACACCATGACCCGCACCAATTTGTGCGGCCAGGTGGCCTGACCAAAGGCCAGCAGGGTATCGCCGCTGCGGCGTAAGTCCTCATCCAACCCCTGATCGCCGCCAACAATCACATCCACCCCGCGCGCGCCCGCATCTTGCCAATCCTGTAACAGCTTGGCCAGGGCGGGGCTGGATAAATTTTGTCCCCGTTCGTCCAGGATCAATCGGCGGTGGGTGGCGGTGCATTTGGCCTGAATCTTGGCGGCCTCCTGCGTCAGGCGTGCCGCGCCGCTGCCACTAGCTGCTGGCAGTTCGATTAGGTCACACCCTGGCTGCTGCAACCGCTGCTGATACTGCATCACCAACGGCAAAAAGGGGTCATTGCCCGCGCTGCGCCCCAGGCTGAGAATTCTTAGGCGA
>CAISOG010000069.1 GCA_903887035.1 uncultured Holosporaceae bacterium
TCGGCGCTGTCGCTGGTCACATCGACCGGCACATCCAACACCGTGAAACGTGGGTCAGCGGCATAGGCAACGCCAATCCCCATACCACCGCCACCCACCCCCATCAGCCCAACAGCTGTTAAGGAAATCAACAAAAGTATTCTTACGGCGTGTAATCGTCGTTGCATCATCGGCCTAACTTGCGTACCAAGGAACAGTCGCATTCTTTTATCACATTGGAGGCCAGGATGACCAGTCAGAGCAACGCCGTAACCTACCGTGAAGCCGGCGTCAATGTTGATGCCGCGGAACATTTGGTAGAATTGATTAAACCCATCGTTCAACGCACCCATCGCCCCGGGGTCATGGGGGGCATTGGTGGCTTTGCCGGCCTATTTGATCTCAAGGCCTTGTCCTATCGGGATCCCCTGTTGGCCAGCACCTGTGACGGTGTCGGCACCAAGGTCAAAATTGCCGCCGCGGTCAATCAAATGCATGAAATCGGGCTGGATCTGGTAGCCCTGAACGTTAACGACCTGCTGTGCGTTGGGGCAGAGCCCTTATTCATGCTGGATTACTACGCCACCGGTCATTTGCGGCCACAACTGGGCGCTGCCCTGATTGCGGGCATTGCGGAGGGGTGTCGCCAGGTCAATTGTGCCCTGCTGGGCGGCGAAAGCAGTGAGATGCCCGGCATTTATGATGAGGATGATTTTGATGTGGCGGCTTTTGTGGTGGGCGCGGTTGAGCGCGAACACTGCCTGCCGCAGCCAACCGTCTGCGCGGGGGATGTGCTGTTGGGCGTGCCCGCCAGCGGTCTGCACAGCAACGGCTTTTCCCTGGTGCGGCGGGTGATGGCCGATCATCACCTTAGCTATGATCAGCCCGCGCATTTTATGGACAGCGTTGGCGGATCCAAACCAACCCTGGGGCAGGTGTTGTTAACCCCCACCCAGAACTATGCCCCGACCCTGTTGCCCTGGATTCAGGCGGGACGGATTAAGGCCTTGGCCAACATTACCGGCGGCGGGATTGAGGGCAATTTGCCACGCGTGCTGCCAGCAGGGGTTGAGGCGGTGGTGCAGGTGGGCAGCTGGCCACAACTGCCCATTCTGCGTTGGTTGCTACAAACCAGTGGAATTGAGGATGCCGAAGCCGCCCGCACCTTTAACCTGGGGCTGGGCATGATCATGGTGGTGTCGCCCGAACAGGCCGAAAGCTTGCTGGCGGAACAACCCGCCGATGGGTCAGCCCCGCTGTATCGGGTTGGCCATCTTCAGGCGGCATCTGGCGGTAAAGTCGTTCATTTACAAGGTCTTGACCAGCTATCGATGCTTTAGCTGTGTATACAAGCTTGCATACACTGGTGGTCAGGGTGCCTGCCTGGTTGGTTGGCAGCCTTGCGGAAAGCCATGGGATGCTGTAGGATGCAACTCTATTTTTGGAGTGAGCAGCCAAATACTGACACGCCCTTTTGGTGGAAAACTTGCTGTTGATTTTTTCATGACCGCTTCCCATACCAATCGCAAAGCACCCCCCACCACGGCCACGGCCGATGCGGTGGCTTTTCGTCGACGGGCGGCAGCCCAGCTGGTGGCGCTGCATCGCGGTGGGCGAATCGTCCAGGATGCAACGGATGGTACGGCGGGTCAGGGTGCCGCATCCCCGTCTGCCACCACGCCAAAGCTTCAACCTGCAGGCCAGCCTGCGACCCAGCCTGTACCCATCCCCGTTCCGTTGGCGGCCATCCCACAGGATGCCTTCGCCAACAGCAATGATATTCCCCATTTGTTGCCGCACCGTTCCTATGGTTGGGGCGGGTCATTGTCTGGCAAGGTTGATGACAGCAAAGGCTTAGGCAGTTGGTGGCATCGCACCCGCCCCTATCGCTTAGCGCTGCTGCTGGTTCTGTTGCTCAGCGCGGCCTGGACCAGCTATGGTTTTCAATGGATTGGCGGTGCCTGCAGCACGTTGGGCGACAGCGCCACCTTAGGGCGGCTGTGTCATGGCGGCTTTGGTCAACAGGCGGCCTTTCGCAAAACCTTGGACTACCTGATTGGTCAGCATCAACAGCTGGTCAGCCGTGGGCAACGTTCCACCCGCCTAACCCTGATTACCGACCTGCAAAACCCTGGTTATAGCCAGCCGACCAACATGGCCGTGCCCCTTAATGGTCAGAATGCCCCCGACCTAACCGATTGGGGCTATAAGGTTGATGTGCTGATGCCCAGTGGTCAGGGGCGCTTGCCCAGCCTGGTGCTGTATCGTTCCATCGATGACCCGCTGCTGTGTCAACGTCTGAACAGCGCGGCTGGCCTACCCGCCGCTCCCACCAAATTGCCGACCGCCATCACCGCCTGGCAGGATGGCAGCCAGCAACCGATTGATTGGTCAAAGGCCGCCCATCCCAATGGCAAGCCGTTGGCGAATCAGGGCTGTGTGGAATTGGCCGACAGCAAGCTGCTGTTTTTCCACGCCCTGCCGATACGTTAGCAGCGCCTAAGCCCCCCTAAGCCCCCCTAAGCCCTGGGCTAATCCCTCTTCACGCACCATGCCCTTTCAAGCAGATGGCGTTTGGATCCAACAGGCTAGATATGAATCGCCCGCCCCTCAGCCGACAGCACCGATTCGTGCATCATTTCCGATAGAGTGGGGTGGGGGAAGATGGTGTGGATCAAATCCGCCTCGGTGGTTTCCAACTGTTTGGCGATGACATAGCCCTGAATCATTTCGGTCACCTCAGCCCCAATCATATGGGCGCCCAGCAATTCGCCGGTTTTGGCATCAAAAATGGTCTTCACCAACCCCTCTGGCTCACCCAGGGCGATGGCCTTGCCATTGCCCATATAGGGGAAACGGCCAACCTTAATCGTGTGCCCCAATTCCTTGGCCTTCGCCTCGGTCAGGCCGACGCTGGCCACCTGCGGATAGGCATAGGTGCAGCCGGGGATATTGTCGGTGCGCAGCGGGTGAACATCCTTTAGCCCCGCAATTTTTTCGACGCACACCATCCCCTCATGGCTGGCCTTATGCGCCAACCAGGGGGCACCCGTCACATCGCCAATCGCATAAACGCCAGGTTCTGCCGTGCGACCATAGCCATCGGTGACGATATGGCCACGCTCCACCACCACCTTGGTACCCTCAAGCCCGATTTTTTCGGTGTTGCCGATGATACCAACCGCGCTGATAACCCGATCCACTTCCAACGTGCTGGTTTTGCCATCTTGGGTAATGGTGGCGACCACGCTGTCGGTTTTTTTGTCCAGCTTGGTAACGCTGGCATTGGTTAGGATTTTCATCCCCTGTTTTTCAAAGGCCTTGCGCGCCAATTCAGAAATCTCGGCATCCTCAACGGGCAGAATACGGGGTTGCAGCTCCACCACCGTCACCTCAGCCCCCATCAGGCGGTAAAAGCTGGCAAATTCGATGCCGATAGCGCCACTGCCAACCACCAGCAAGCTTTTCGGCATGGCGGGCGGCACCATCGCCTCCTTATACGTCCAGACCAGACGACCATCAGGATCTAAGCCGGGCAGCACCCGCGCCCGTGCGCCCGTGGCCAGGATGATGTGGGGCGCCGTCAACAGCTCCTCCCCCCCCTTGCTCAGGGCAACTTTAAGCCGTGACTTGCCCGCCAGGCTACCGAGGCCATCAAACACCGTGACCTTGTTTTTCTTCAACAAATGCTTAATCCCGCCTGACAATTGGCCAGCCACCCCGCGGGAGCGTGCCACCACCTTTTCCAGATCAAAGCTGATAGCACCCGCGCTGAAGCCAAATTGATCCAAATGGTGCAGCAGGTGGTGAATTTCAGAGCTACGCAACAACGCCTTAGTAGGAATACATCCCCAGTTCAGGCAAATACCGCCCAGATGTTCCCGCTCCACCAGGGCAGTTTTCATCCCCAATTGGCTGGCACGAATCGCCGCGACATAGCCGCCAGGGCCGCCGCCAACCACCACCAAATCAAACGCTTGCTCAGCCATCGGATCGTACCCCTTATACCAACATTGCGATGGGGTCTTCGATCAACCCCTTAAAGACTTTCAGAAACTCGGCGCCGACCGCCCCATCGACCACGCGGTGATCCACCGACAGGGTGCAGCTCATCACCGTTGCAATCGCCAGCGCATCATTCTTCACCACTGGCCGCTTTTCACCCGCGCCGACCGCCAGGATGCAACCCTGTGGCGGGTTAACAATCGCCGCAAAGTCTTTAATCCCGAACATGCCAAGGTTGGATAGGCTAAAGGTACCGCCGGTAAATTCCTCAGGCTTCAGCTTGTTATCGCGGGCGCGCGCCGCCAAATCCTTCATCTCACGGGAAATGGCCGCCAAGCCCTTATCCTGCGCGGCGCGGACAATCGGGGTAATCAAACCGCCATCAATCGCCACCGCCACCGACACATCGGCCTGGTTGTAATAGCGCACCCCCTCCTCCGTCCAACTGGCGTTGGCGGCGGGCACCTTGGTCAGCGCGATCGCACAAGCCTTTAGAATAAAGTCATTGACCGAGATTTTGGCGTCCAGGCTGGCGTTAATCTCATGACGCAGCGCCATCAGGCGATCCAGTTGGCAATCGACGGTCAAATAGAAATGCGGCACGGTTTGTTTGGATTCGCTTAAGCGACGGGCAATCACCTTGCGCATTGTGGTGTGCGGCTCCAGGCGGAACTCTGGCAGGCCGAACAGATCGGCGGCGCTGCTGCCGCTGGCTGAAGAAGCAGAAGACGTCGCCGCCTTAGCCGCAGCGGGCTTAGTCTGCAACGCCTGCACGACATCCTCACGGACAATGCGGCCATGGGGGCCACTGCCCAGCAGGCCAACCAGGCTTAATCCCCCCTCAGCCGCCAAACGGCGCGCCAGCGGGCTGGCGAACACCCGCCCCGTATCGTTGCTGACCGTAACCCCCTGATGCATCGGGATGGCCGCGGCAGACCCCGCAACAGCAGCAGCCTGCACCACGGCGGGTGCCGCAGCAGCGGCTTCCTGAGCCACCGATTCTACAGCGGGGGCAGCGGCGGCATTGCCACCAATCACCGCCACCTTATCCAGGCTGGCGGCATCCTCCCCCTCTTCCAACAGCAGGGCGATAATCTCATTGACCTTCACCCCCTCGGTTCCTTCGGCGACCAGGATTTTGCCCAGCACCCCTTCGTCAACTGCCTCAACCTCCATCACCGCCTTATCGGTTTCGATTTCGGCCAGCACGTCGCCAGATTTCACTTTATCGCCAGCTTTTTTGTGCCATTTGGCCAAATTGCCTTCGGTCATGGTGGGTGACAGCGCGGGCATCAGAATTTTAATCGGCATGGTTTTGAACTTCTTAACGTGAACTTGAAACAAACATCAACAAAGGGTTGGCCTTAGGATTTTTTGGCCAGTGACGACCGAATCGCCACCACGATCCCCTCAACCTGGGGCAGTGCCAATTTTTCCAAATTGGCCGCATAGGGCAGAGGCACATCCTCAGCCGCCACCCGAATCACGGGGGCATCCAACCAGTCAAAGGCATGTTCCATGGCAATCGCCGCCAATTCTGAACCGATGCCGCACACCGGCCAGCTTTCCTCAACACTGACCAGGCGGTTGGTTTTTTTGATCGAGGCAACGATGGTGTCAATGTCCAGCGGCCTTATGGTTCGCAGGTCAATCACCTCAACGCTAATCCCCTCCGCCGCCAATTGCTCGGCCGCCTCCAACGCCTTGCCCACCATGATGGAATAGGCGGTCACGGTCACATCGGTACCAGCCCGCGCCACCCTGGCCTTACCAATCGGCACGATATGGTCGGGATCGGTTGGCACATCGTCAAAGCTTTGGCCGTAGAGAATCTCATTTTCCAAAAAGATAATCGGGTTGGGGTCACGAATGGCCGCCTTCAACAAGCCTTTGGCATCGGCCGCGCTGTAGGGCGCCACCACCTTTAGGCCGGGGCAGTGGGCGTACCAGCTGGCATAGCATTGGCTGTGTTGCGCCGCCACGCGTGATGCCGCGCCGTTGGGACCACGGAACACGATCGGGCAACCCATCTGCCCGCCCGACATATACAGGGTCTTGGCGGCAGAGTTGATGATCTGGTCAATCGCCTGCATCGCAAAGTTAAAAGTCATGAATTCGATAATCGGCTTCAGGCCACCAAAGGCCGCCCCCACCCCCAGGCCAGCAAAGCCATGTTCGGTAATCGGGCTGTCAATCACCCGCTGGGCACCAAATTCCTGCAACAAGCCCTGACTGATTTTGTAGGCGCCCTGATATTCCGCCACCTCCTCCCCCATCAAAAAGACGGTGGAATCGGCACGCATTTCCTCAGCCATCGCATCGCGCAGGGCGTCGCGCACGGTTTGCTTGGTGGTGACACCCGTAAAGGGGGTTTCCTCAACCGCGACAGCGGTTGGATTGTTGCGCAAAGCGGCACTGTTACTGGCCATCGGGGACTCCTCAGTTTGATTCGGCGTTTGATTCGGCGTGGTTGATGCTGGTGACGATGCCGCACCAGCAGAGGGGAGCACAACCGCCACCTCCCCCTCTGCCAAAATCATGGCAATCGGGGTGTTGACTGCCATCCCCTCAACGCCTTCTTGGATTAAAATCTGGGTCAGGCGACCTTCATCGACCGCCTCAATCTCCATCACCGCCTTGTCGGTTTCCACTTCGGCCAGCAAATCGCCGGCACGCACGGCATCCCCCACCGCCTTCAGCCAGCGAACCAGCTTTCCTTCGGTCATGGTGGGCGACAGGGCAGGCATAAAAAGGGCTGGCATTGGCTAGGCTACCTTAAGCACGTCGGTGTACAGCTCGCTGGCATCCGGCTCTGGACTTTCCTGAGCAAAAGTGGCGGAATCGGTCACCACCACCTTCACCTCATCATCAATCTGTTTCAACGCCGCCTCGGTCACGCCCGCCTTTATCAAATACGGCTTAAGGTTTTCGATCGGATCCCGATTCTCCCGCATTTCCTGCACCTCTTCCTTGCTGCGGTATTTGGCAGGGTCGGACATGGAGTGGCCACGATAGCGGTAGGTATCCATTTCCAGCAGATAGGGGCCCTTGCCCGCGCGAATATGGGCAACAGCGCGCGCGCCAGCCTCCCGCACCGCCAACACGTCCATGCCATCAACCCGCTCCCCCGGAATGCCCCAGGGTTCGCCGCGACGGAACAACTCTGGGCTGGCGCAACCACGGTTGACCGAGGTGCCCATGCTGTAGTGGTTGTTCTCAATCACATACAACACCGGTAATTTCCACAGGGCGGCCATGTTAAAACTTTCATAAACCTGCCCCTGGTTGACCGCACCATCCCCCAGATAGGTAAAGCTGACCGCGCCAGTCTCCTGATATTTGGCGGCAAAAGCCAAACCCGTCCCAATCGGCACCTGCGCGCCAACGATACCATGACCACCATAAAAATGTTTTTCGCGGCTGAACATATGCATGGATCCGCCCTTACCTTTAGAATAGCCGCCAATCCGCCCCGTCAGCTCCGCCATCACCCCGCGCGCCTGCATCCCGCAGGCCAGCATATGGCCATGGTCACGATAGCTGGTAATCACCGCATCGCCCTCCTCCGCCACGTCTTGCAGGCCGACCACCACCGCCTCTTGCCCAATATACA
>CAISOG010000070.1 GCA_903887035.1 uncultured Holosporaceae bacterium
AAAGACCTCAAAAAACTGCTCAAAGAACTTTATTAGGTGTCAGCCCCAAGGATTTTTATGATCAACCATTACAATGGTCGCAACAGGTAAAAACCTTGTGATATAGTTTAAGATTACCAAGAGATTGTCAACACTTTATTAAAAAGCGTTCAAATTTTTACTTAAAATCTTTTATTGTTAGGTTTTTTGGCCAAAATGAATGCGGGGGTCGATGACCGTATAGATGATATCGCTGAGCAGGTTAAGCAGCAGCCCCAGCAGGGTCAGCACGAACAGCGTGCCAAAAATCACGGGATAATCGCGGTTGATGGCGGCCTCAAAACCCAACAGCCCCAGCCCGTCTAGCGAAAAAATTACCTCAATCAACACCGATCCCGTAAACAGAATGCTTAGCAGGGCGGCGGGAAAGCCGGCAATCACCAACAGCATGGCGTTGCGAAAGACGTGGCGGTACAGGGTCTGCCGCTCCGACAGGCCTTTGGCGCGGGCGGTTAGCACATATTGCTTGCGAATTTCATCCACAAAGCTGTTTTTGGTTAACATGGTCAGGCTGGCAAAGCCGCCAATCACTAGGGCGATGGTGGGCAGGGTGATGTGCCACAGATAGTCAATTCCCTGCCGCCACCATGGCCAACTGGCCGCGCCATCGCTGGCCAGGCCACGCAGCGGGAACCAGGTTAAATAGCTGCCCCCCGCAAACACGATTAGCAGCGCTACCGCAAACAAAAAGCCGGGGATGGCATAGCCCACCACGATTAGGCCGCTGCTCCAGCTGTCAAAAGCGCTGCCATCCCGTCTGGCCTTAGCAATCCCCAGCGGGATGGAGATCAGATAGACCAGCAGGGTTGTCCACAGCCCCAGGGAGATGGAAACGGGCAGCTTCTCCTTAACCAAATCCACCACGGCGCGGTCACGGAAAAAGCTGGTGCCGAAGTCCAGGCGTGCGTAATTGCCCATCATGTGCCAAAACCGCGTCCACAGCGGTTGATCAAAGCCATATTGCTTTTCGATTGCCTTAATCAGGTCGGGATCCAACCCCTGCGCCCCGCGATAACGGCTGGCGGCGCCGCTGGCATCCGCACTGGCCGCGTTTTGGCTAAGGCTGGTTGAGCCATTGGGGGGTGCCAGGGTATCGCCGCCGCCCGCGCCACTCAACCGTGCGGTGGCCGACACGCCCCGCCCCTGCAACTCCGCCAGGGTGCGCTCCACCGGGCCGCCAGGAGCCAGCTGGATAATCATAAAATTCAACACCATGATGCCGAACAGGGTCGGGAATATCAGCAACAGGCGGCGACAAATATAGCTTAGCATGCAATGGCTATAGCACAGCTGGCCAAGTTTGGCTATTTCGCGCGTTATCCATTTAGTTAGCCCTGCAGGTCGTCAGCGTTTGGGGCGGTAAAAAATCTTTGGCGGCACCATGGGCAACGCCGTTGCGCTTTGGCAACAGACTTTCTATGCTTGCGTCAGTATGAAACGGGGGACAAATGACTGTTACAGTGACAACTTTGGCCAATGGGGCGCGGGTCGCCAGCTATCCGATGGATGGTGTTGCCACCGTCACCCTGGGGGTATGGTTTGGGGTGGGCGCCCGCCATGAGCTGCCCCAGGATAACGGCATGGCGCACCTGTTGGAACATATGGCCTTTAAGGGCACGGCGCGGCGGACGGCGCAACAAATTGCTGAGGAAATTGAGAATGTTGGCGGCTATTTGAATGCCTATACCAGCCGTGAACAGACCGCCTATTACGCCAAAGTGTTGAAAAATGATGTGGCGCTGGCGATTGACCTGCTGGCCGATATTTTGCAGAACGCCACCTATGATGAAACGGAGTTGCAGCGGGAAAAGGGCGTGATTTTGCAGGAAATTGGCCAGGCGCTGGATACCCCCGATGATGTGATTCACGATTATTTTCAAAGGGTTGCCTATCCGAATCAGGCGATGGGGCGTGCGATTCTGGGAACGGCGGAGATTATCAAAAATGTCACGCGGGAACAGGTGGTGCAGTTTGTTAAGCCACGCTATGGCGCCGACAAAATGGTGATTGTGGCGGCGGGCGCGATTGAGCATGGCGATCTGGTACGGCTGGCGGAGCGGCACTTTGCCGATATGCCCGTCAGCCAGTCGGATGGGGTGGAGCCCGCGCTGTATAAGGGTGGGCAGTATCTGGAGGCGAAGGAGTTGGAGCAGGTG
>CAISOG010000071.1 GCA_903887035.1 uncultured Holosporaceae bacterium
GCCGACTTTCCCAATGTGGATGGGTTGTCACCCGGACAAAATGGGGTGTTTGATCAAACCATAGATTCTGGACAAGTCGATTTAAAGGTTAATGGCATCAATGGCGTTGGAACCGTTCTGCCCTCAGCCTTAGAGCAGTCGACGGTTGATGTGGCTCAGGAGTTTTCCAACTTAATTATCACGGAGAAGGCTTATAACGCCAACACTAAGGTCATCAAAACCTCCGACGACATGCTAAGGGAGCTGCTGCAGGTCATTTAACGGCGCCATAAAAAAATCTAGCCAGGATAGGCTAGGCTGGACATTCGAACGGTCTTGTTTCAAACTTTGGGGCAAGACCGTTTTTTGTGCTAACCGCCCTACCCCCCCCTATCTCCCCTGGCCCATCATGTACCCAACCCTTTACGCCCGCTATGTTGACCTTTCCCAGCTTGAAGGGTTGGCCAGGGGGCTGGCTAGGCTTTGTGGCCAGGGGGCGGTTATCACGCTAAGCGGGGAATTGGGTGCTGGCAAAACCACTTTTGCCCGCGTATTTTTGCAAAGCCTGGATGACAGCCTGACCGATATCCCAAGCCCCAGTTTCACCCTGGTGCAACAGTATGATACGCCGCAGGCCGAATGGTTGCATGCCGATTTGTACCGCCTGACCACCAGGGATCAAGCCATCGGCCTTGGATTGGTTGAGCAGTTGGTGGATAAGGGGCTGTTGTTGGAATGGCCAGACCTGCTGACCGATGATTTGCCCGCCAACCGCCTAGCCATAACCCTGAATTTTGCCGATGACGCCCTAACATTGCGGCATCTTGAGCTGCAACTGCATGGCAATTACGAAAAGCTGTTTAACGATTTGGTTCGCCTTATTCAACAGACCTGCCCCCAACATAGTCCCACCCAACGCCCGCAACAGATGCAACAGTTTCTGCAGCAGCATGGTTGGCAGGATGCCCGCACCGAATCGATGAGCGATGATGCATCCTTCCGCCGCTACAACAGGCTGTTTCAAGGGTCACAGAGCGTGCTGCTGATGGATTCGCCGCCGCCGATGGAATATGTTTGGAAATTTACCCAGGTTGCACAACTGTTGCAAAAAACGGGCTTAACCGTGCCCGCCATTCATGCTGTCGACGATTGCCATGGCCTGCTGCTGGAGCAGGATTTTGGCGATCTAACCGCCACCCGCTTTGTTCAACAGGGCATGGCGGATGATGCGCACACGCCGCGGGGGGCAGCCGCCAATACGACGGAGCAACGATTGGCGCAGGTTCTATCCCTGGGCGTCCAAGCCCTTATCCATCTGCATCAATGCTGGCTGGCGACCAGTAACCCGCCACTGACCAGTGAGGATAAGGCCGCCATCCCCCCCTATTGCGGCTATCGCATGCTAAGCGATGTTCAAATCTTCCTCGATTGGTATTTGCCCGCCGCTGGCCTACCGCCCGCCGATGCGGAGTGTCAACGGCTGTGGCATCAGGCCTGGACAGCGGTGATAGCGCAGCAGCATTGCGTGCCAGAGGTGATGATTTTGCGCGATTACCGCCTGGACAACCTGATGATTCTGCCTAAGGCTGGGCAGAATCAGTTGAGCTTAGAAAGCCTGGGGCTATTGGATTTTCAGGATGCGATGACCGCCCCGCTGACCTATGACCTTATCTCACTGCTTGAGGATGCCCGCCAGGACTTTCCGCCCGATGTGGTAGCGCGGCAGTTGCAGGCCTATCTGGCCGCCTTTCCCGATATTTCCCGTGCCGATTTCGATCAATCCTGGGCAACAGTAGCTGCTGTGCGGCACACCCGCATTTTGGGCGTGTTTGCACGGCTGTGGCGGCGCGACGATAAGCCCGTCTATCTCGTCCACCTGCCCCGCGTTTGGCGCCAACTGAGCCAGGCACTGGCGCACCCCGCCAACGCCCCGCTGGCGGCCTGGTTTGACCGCTATGTGCCGATTGGATGCCGCCAGCTGTCCGCCAACGCGGCGGCGGCGTAACCCACCCATGCAGCCCCCCATCCAACAGGCGATGATTTTAACCGCGGGGTTAGGCACGCGCATGCGGCCACTGACCAACACTTGCCCCAAACCGCTGTTGCCCCTTAACGGCCTGCCGCTGCTGGATTATTCGGTACAGCTGCTACAACAGGCGGGCATTCGTCATATCGGGCTCAACAGCCACCATTTGGCGGAACAGATTGAGGCCTGGTTACAGGGGGCGCGGGCACGTTATCCCGATATTCGTTTTGATTTAAGCTATGAGCCGCAGTTGTTGGATTCTGGCGGCGGCCTTCGCCAGGCACTCGATTCGCTTGGCTTTGACTGGGATAGCCCCCTGTTCGTGCTGAATGCCGACAACCTGTGGCATGATTTTGATCAGCATCCCTGCCACACCCTGGCGCAGGCCTGGCGGGATAGCATGTCGGTGCTGCTGCTGACCGCTGACCGCCAAACCGCCCAGCATTTGCAGGAGTCGGCCAGCTTTTCCCGCAACGATGATGACCAGCTGACCTATCATCCCGCCGACACGCCGCAGCCTGCCGAGCCCTGGTACTACGCCAGCATGCATTTGGTGAACCCGATGGCCTTGCGCGATTATCCGATTGCGCCCTTTGGCCTGTTCAGGGATTTTTGGCTGCCTGAGGCCGCCAAGGGGCGGTTGTTCGGCGCCCCCTACTTAGGCAGCTGGTCGCACATTTCGACCCCCACTGACCTAAGCCGTACCGAGCAATTGTTGGCGCGCCAAGCATGATGGGCTTTTTCCAGCTGCCCTTTGGTTGCCCCCCCCTATCCCTGTTGGCGCACAGGCTGGCCGCGCAAAATCTTAGCAGCGATGCCTTAAGCAGGGCGCAGATTTGGTTGCCGACGGAGCGTGCCCGCCGCAGCCTGATTCACCAGCTGCAAAAACTAAACCTCCCTGCCGTGCCCGACATTCGCCTTATCCAGCCCATCCTTAACCCGCTAAACGATACGGCCATCGATTCCCCCACGACGGATGAGCCAAAGCCACAGGCGCCGCCGCCGTTGATAGCGCAACTGGCCACCGCCAACTGGCTGATGAATCGTAACCTTGAGCTTGGCGGCGGTGCGGGGCATGAGCGCAGCTGGACAGCCGCCCTGTGTATCGCCAAACAATTGTTGCAGCTGCATCACCAACTGCTTGGCCATGACATCGATTGGCATCAGGTGCTTGAGGCGGATCCCTCAGCCTGGTCAGAGCAGGCGATGATCGGTCAACAACTGTTGCAGGATTGGCAGGATTGGTGGCCAGGCTGGTTAGGGCAGCATGGCTACACCGCCGCCAAAGCCGCCCAACAAGACGAGCTGACTGCCCTGCAGGCCGCCTGGCAACGCACCAACCCGCCGATTATTTGGATGCTGGGGGCTGATGGCGCCCTACCGCTGGATCAACAGTTGATGCGGCTGGTGGCGATGCAGCCGCAGGGGGCGGTGCTGTTGCCCGCCATGCCCGACTATAATGCGATGGAGGTGGCGCAGCTGGCCACATCGCCGCGCCACCCGCATGGTCAATTGATGGCGTTTCTTCACAGCCTAGGGGGCATAAGCTGGCCATTGCGCCGTTGGCCAGCGGTGGATGCAGCCAATACGATTCCCCCCCAACTTGCTGGCACGATGCCGCCGCCTGGCCGTCAACAGCTGGTGCAACAGTGGTTTGCGCAGCCCAACCGTGGCGGTATCGAACCGCATGCCGCCAGCCTCAGCACCGATAGCATCACAGAAAATTTCAGCGTTCAGCCCTGCCAAAATCAGCATCAGGAGGCGCAGCTGATAGCCCTAGCCATGCGCCGCGCCCTTGATAATTCCAGTGACATTCCCGATTACAAAGCCGCCCTGATTACCCCCGATCGCCAATTGGCGAAGCAGGTCGCGGCCGCGCTTAAGCGATGGAACATCGTGGTCGACGATTCGGCGGGGCAACCGCTGATCCAAACGCCCCTTGGCCGCCTGGCCGCCCTTAGCCTGACGGTGATGCAGCCGCAGGTTGAGGCCACCGCCGTCTTAGCCCTGCTGTATCACCCGCTATGCAGCCTGGGGATGCCACCCGCCACGCTGCGCGCCATTGCCAGAACGCTGGATGCGGCCTGGCGCGGTTTGCCGATTACGCCCAGCTATACTGGCTTAATCACCCGCTGGAAAATAGCGGGGGTGTTGGATGATGAAATTTGGGGCAATGAGAGCGACAGCAACGATGAAAGCGACAATGCCGCCGCCAAGACTGCCCAAAATGCTGCCCAAATTGACCAGCTGCTGACCATGATGCAAGACTGGCAGCAGGAAAAACCGAGGGATCATGCCATGCTGGCCGATTGGCTGGAATGGCATCGGCGCTGGCTTGACCACTGTCTGACGCGGCAACCGTGCGATGTTGGCGATGATACCCCCCATCTCCAGACGCCCCACCCCAACAACCCCCTGTCCAATACCAGCGAGGCCGCGCAGCACAGCCATCATGCGATTGCTGGGCAACAGCTGAACCAGATCTGGCAACAGTTGACAGAGGCGAGTCCGCATTTAGGCCTGCTAAGCCTGCAAGAGTATCACCATCTGCTGACCGAACAGCTGGCCATGATGGCCGTACGCCAACCTGTTGGCCAACATCCCCGCCTGGCGATTTGGGGCGTGTTGGAGGGGCGGTTGCAACAACCCGACCTGTTGATTCTGGGCGGGTTGAATGAGGGGGTATGGCCAAGCCCGCCGCCAAGCAACCCATGGCTGCCCAACGTCATTCGCCACGCCATTGGCTTGCCGGATGAGGCGGGGGGGGCGGGCACAGCGGCCTATGACTTTATCCAAAATTTGCAGGCGCCCAACCTGCTGCTGACCTTTTCGCACAGCCGCGATGGCCAACCCGCCGCCCCGTGCCGATGGCTGATTAAGCTTAGGGCGATGTTGACCAAACGATCCTGGCAAGATTCGGCCGATAATGGCGGCAACAACATTGGCCAAACCCTGCCCGACTGGGAGACCCTGTTGCCCCCCTATCTGCCGTTGCAACAGCTGGAAGCCCTGGATAGCCCGTCCCCATCCCTGGTGGCCGCCGCCGCCCCGCTGTCGGCCGTGCCCGCGCCCAACCCCGACCCCGCGCTGCGCCCACGCCAACTAAGCGCCAGTCAGCTTCAACAGCTGATGACCGACCCCTATAGCTTTTACGCCGCCACCATGCTGCGCCTTAAACCACGGCCAAGCTTTGATGATGGCGCTGAGGTGCCGCGCAACCTTGGCAACCTGCTGCATCACAATTTGGAGCTGTTCAGCCTGCGACACGGCACCGATTGGCCACAGGATGCGCCCCAACAATTGCTGAACCAACTGCACGACACCCTGGGGCTGTTGGCGGACAATCCGATGATGGCCTATCACTGGCAACGGCTGACCGACGCGGTCAATTGGTTGGATAGGCAGGAGCGGCAGCATCGAAACCAAACCACCCCCCTGGTCAAAGTGCTGGTCGAAAAAACGGCCAAGGCCACCATGACCCTGAACGGGCACAGCATCCAACTGCGCGCGCGGGCGGATCGGATTGATGTGGACAGCACGGGGGGTGTGACCCTGTTGGATTACAAAACGGGATCTTTTCCAAAGCCCGACAGGATTCAACGCGGACTAGCCCTGCAATTAACCCTTGAGGCCTGGTTGTTGGATCAGGGGGGCTTTGGCAAGGAATTGGCCAACACCCACCTGGTCGATTGCCAGATTTGGCGGCTGAATGGGGGTGAACAGGGCGGCGCAGATTTGTCTTATGCCGCCTCTAAAATCAAAGATTTACAGGGGCTTGATTGCCGATTTTTCGGAGGGCGCCGCCAATTTGCTTAGCCACCTGTTGCTATCCCCCACCCCC
>CAISOG010000072.1 GCA_903887035.1 uncultured Holosporaceae bacterium
AAACCGCCAAAACCGTTAGGGAAGCCCCTGGTATGGAACTGGCGGCTCAAGACATCAAGGTGACGGCGTAACAGGGGGGGGTGCAGATAGCTGGTTGCCAGCCCCTGGCAGCTTGATGCCCGCCTTTGCCTACACCACCATCTTGTTCAGCTCCGCAATCACCCGTTTCAATTCGTCGGCGGGCATCGTGGCGGCAATATCGGCAACAATTTGGGCATCAACGTCATAGCTGGGCATGGCGGGATTGGCGTTTAACAGCCATAGATCTTTGGGCACCCGTATCACCCGATCCGCCGCCCGTTGCAACGCCTGCTGATAGGCTTTGTCGTAAAAGGCGGGGTCTTGGGCGGTTACGGCGGCAAATTCGGCCTCCTCCAAACTGGCCTCTGGCAGATCCAACCCGTGATAGGTCACCAACGCCACCATCAACGCCTGCGCCAGCCGTGCATCAAAACTTAAGGCATACAGGCGGGGCTTACCCAAACGATGCATGGCATCCAACCGTTTGACCTTCTGCCGTTTGCGATCCAGCAGCCTTAGCAAATACAGCAAATCGGCCTGCTTCATCCCCTCCACCCGCTTTAACAGCGTGCTGTCATGCGGATGATGCGCCGAATGGGTGAAGACCCCCTCCCGTGAATACCCGTGCTGCGAATGACCGTTATCTGTTTGCATCACCATTACCCAGTTTTCCTATTCCCCAACAAAATTTCGGCACGTCAACGTCTTGGCATAACGTGTAACAGCGCTTACCATGCCCCCACATATCATAGCATATGGCTTAACACATTTCAGCAAGCAAGGATGAATTAGAATGGGGTATCGCATCGCCGTGGTTGGGGCAACCGGTAACGTAGGGCGGGAAATGCTGAAAACCCTGGCGGAGAGGCAATTTCCCGTGCGGGAGGTGGTGGCCTTAGCCTCCGAACGATCGATCGGGCGTGAGGTTTCCTTTGGTGACGATGATGTGCTGAAGATTCAGGATTTGTCGCAATTTGATTTTCGCGGTTGGGATATCGCCCTGGCCAGCGCGGGCGGCGCGGTTTCGGCGGAATTTGCCCCACGAGCGGCTAAGGCGGGATGCGTGGTTATCGATAACAGCTCTCATTTTCGGATGGATCCCGATGTGCCGCTGGTGGTGCCAGAGGTGAATCCACAGGCTATCGCGGGCTACAGCAAACGCCATATCATCGCCAATCCCAATTGTTCCACCATTCAGCTGGTGGTGGCGTTAAAGCCCCTGCACGACATTGCGCCGATTAAGCGGGTGGTGGTGTCAACCTATCAATCGGTTTCGGGTGCGGGGAAGGAGGCGATGGATGAGCTGTACAACCAAACCCGCGCCGTCTATGCCCTGACCGAGGGGGGGGCTAAAAAATTCAGCAAGCGGATTGCCTTTAACGTCATCCCCCAGATTGATCAGTTTATGCCCGACGGTACCACCCGTGAGGAGTGGAAAATGGCGGTGGAGACCCGCAAAATCCTGGGTGCTGATATACAGGTGGCGGCCACCTGCGTGCGGGTGCCGGTGTTTATTGGCCATAGTGAGGCTGTGCAGATAGAATTTGACGCGCCCATTAGCTTGGAGCAAGCACGCAATGCCCTGGCCAAGGCGCCAGGGGTGGCGTTGGTTGAATTGGAGCATGAGCTGCAATTCATTACCCCGTTGGAATCCGCGGGCGATGATGCGGTGTTTGTTAGCCGTTTGCGGGTTGATCCCACGGTACCGCACGGCTTGTCGCTGTGGGTGGCGGCCGACAACCTGCGTAAGGGGGCAGCCCTGAATGCGGTGCAGATCGCCGAATTGCTGGTGCGTGACTATTTAAGCACGCCAGCCTAAACTCTATAGTCATTCCACTTTAAAAATCTCCAGTGCTGCAAATATCACGATCTCTGCGATACGGT
>CAISOG010000073.1 GCA_903887035.1 uncultured Holosporaceae bacterium
CTGCTGCTCCAGTAACAGCTGTTGCAGGGCGGCATGTTCAGCGCCCGCAATCACCACCACCTTGTTGGCGGCTAAGGCGGCGCAATCCTTAAGGCTTTGCACGGCTGATAGCAACTCCGCCTCAATCATGTTGGGGCCTATCAACAACAGGCTGTAGGGGGGAATGGTTTGTTGTTTCAGCGCGCCGATCATGTCTGGCCATTGCAACAGTGATACGGCGGTAACCTGGCACCCTGACCATTCCAGCCAGCGTGTCAGCAGGGGTTGATAGCGTGATGACGGCGCCAACAACAACACGGTAGGAAAGGCGTGACCGCCCCTTAGCGATGACCAAAGTGCTACAGGCAGGCTAACAGGCTGATCAGTCAGGGTTTCAATCGGCAAATTGACCTCAAAACAGCTTCCATTGGGGCTGTTGGGCACATAACCCACTTGGCCGCCCATCAAAATCGTCAATTCGCGGGTAATGGCTAAGCCCAACCCACTGCCGCCATATTGACGGGTGGTGGAGGCATCGGCCTGAGTAAATTTGTCAAAAATTTTGTCCTGCATGGATGGGTCGATGCCAATGCCACTGTCCAAGACGCGGAAAACCAAGGAATATTGTCGTTGGCTGGTGGGCACCGCGGTCAGCTCAAGCTTTACATAACCATCGCTGGTAAATTTAATGGCGTTGCTGATTAGATTGTTCAGAATTTGGCGGATGCGGGTGGGGTCGCCGATAACCTGAGCGGGCAGGGTGCGCCAATCGTAATCGACCATCAAATCCAAGGATTTTGCCTGGGCGCGGGGATAAAACAGCTGAATCACCTCATGCACCAGGTTGGCCAGGTCAAAGGTGACCTTTTCAAAGGTCAATCGCCCTGCCTCAACTTTCGCCAGATCCAACACATCGTTAACAATCACCAACAGATTTTCACAGGCCGACATCATCATATTGGCTTGATAGCTTTGTTTGCTGGACAGTTGACTTTCCAACAGCAATTCGGCGGTTCCCATAATTGTGTTGATGGGCGTGCGGATTTCATGGCTCATATTGGCCAAAAATTCGCTTTTGGCGACATTGGCTTTTTCAGCCTCAGCGGTGGCGGTCTTCATCGGGGTGATGTCGGTATTGCTGCCGACAAAGCGATTCGGCCTACCCCCCGTGCCTTTCACTATACTGCCGCGCGAAAGCACCCAAATATCTTGGCCATCCTTATGACGCATTTGAAATTCGATGGCATAATGGGGCAGTTCCCCCGCCAGATAGCGGGCGATGGTCTTTTTAACCAGGGGCAGGTGATCAGGATGGGTCAGTTGCCACCATGTTTCGGGATGGTTGGGCAATTCCCCCGCCTGATAGCCCAACATCGCCCACCATTCCTTGGAATAAATCACCCTGTCCGTGCCCATTTCCCAGATCCAGATCCCATCCCCCGTATTTTCGAAAATATGGGCGGTGATGCGTTCGTAGTCATGCAAGGCTTCACGGGTGGCCTCTAACTGGGCGGTGTCGGTGACATCCATGATCACCCCGTCGTAATAGATTGGGCGATCATGCTCATCCCGAATCTGGCGACCACGATCCGACACCAACAGCTCGCTGCCATCCGCGCAAATCAGGCGATAGCGTAAGTTATAGCTGTCGCGGTTGCTAAGCTGTTCGACCATCGCCTGTTGCACCAGGGGAATATCATCGGGGTGGATAATATCGCGCCACCGCCGCACACGGTTGTACAGAAAATCGCTGGCCGGATAGCCGGTTAGAGTTTTGCAGGCCTCTGACATGTAAAAGGTGGGGCGATCACTGCCCGCGAAAGAGCGATAGATGATCCCAGGCAGATTCTGGCCAATCGCCTGAAATTGGCTGTCCAGGCGTCGCAATTGGTCAAAAGTTTGTTTGATCGCTCGTGCCAATTCGCCCAACTCATCGGCGGCATAGTCACCGGCCAGTTGCGTTTTCTTAGGGCTTAGGCCGCGAAGATCCGTCTGCAACTGACGCAGGGGGCGCAGCAAATAAACTTCGAAGCTGATAATCGCCACCATCGCGGTTATGGGAAGCGTCAGCAGAACCAGGCGCCAGGGCGGGGTGGTGATGGTGTAGTGAACCCACAACAGCCCAGTGGTCAGCAGAACCACGGTCAAGACCATGGGACCCAGAATCTTAAAACTTAAGGAAAGGGGGCGGCGCAATTTTTGTCGAAATGCCAACATAACACAGCAACCTAAGGGGGGAGTGATTAAGCCTATAAGATTTTCTGGCTTTATCCTCCTCATCATCGCCAGCAAAGCTGAAATAAGCGTTAAAGCACGGTTAACATTCATGGGTATGTGGTGATGTGGTGGGTGTCATAGCCTCTGGCCATCGTCGGCCATGCCCAGCCCAACAAAAGGGCTAAGCCTGCATCCCCCGTTGCGCCTCAATAGCCTGTGCGGTGTGGGTGCATAGTTGTTGCACCAAGCGGCGCCATTCTGGTTGCAGCAGGATGCTGGGTCGTTCCGGCTTAATGCCAATCAGGCCAACAACCCCATGCTGCCCCCGAATTGACCGAAAATTATAGCCCGCCCCCGGCAGGGTGTCGGTTTGCAAGCCTGCCTCCTCAACCTTATTCCAACACCAATTGGCTGCCGCCCAATCGGTTTCATTCAAGGTCAGGCTGGCCAATCCATCATCCAGCAGGCGCAGGCTGCCGCCATCTTCCTGCAGAATCAAAACTTCTGCCTGGGTCAGTTCGATTATCTTGGCGGCCAGAATGCGCAAATACTCTTTTTCATTATTGGTCAGCATCAGTTGTTGGCAAAGGGCGTAGAGCAAATTGGTGTTGCGCTGTCGCCGCCTTTCTAAGGAGGATTGGTTGCGCAAGCGATCGCCCAGATTGCTGTTGATGCTGGCCACCAACAGATAAACCATCAGGGTGAAAAAATGTTCGGGATCGAAAAAGGCAATGCTATACAGCGGCGGCATGAAAAAATAATCATACAAGATAAAACTTAGCAGGCTGGCCAGCAGCGATGGTGCCAGCCCAAAGCTAACGGCGCTGAACATGACCGCGGTCAGGAACACCATGGAAATGGCCGATAAATTCAGGAAATGGCTGAAAAACCAGGCGACGCCGCCTGCCACCACCACCGCCAGCATGCTGTAAACATAGGAACGCCAATCATAAATTCGCCCAAAGTTGCTTAAGTCACGAATCCGCCTACGATGGCTAGGGCTTGGGCGGTTTTCAGGCTCACTGGTGGCAATCACCTGCACCGCGATGCCGCTTTCCAGGCGCAACAGCCGTTGGCTTAAGGATGGTTTCAGCAGTAGGGACAGGGGGGAGCGGGCGGTTTCCCCGACCACTAGTTGGGTGATGTTGTGGTTGCGGGCAAAATGCACAAACTCACGGGCGGCCGATGATCCCGACAGGGTGTGACATTCCCCACCCAATTCCTCGGCCAGCCGCAAAGCCTTGTTTATCGCATCACTGGCCGGGTCAATCATTTCGTCATGGCTTAACTGCTCAACATACACCGCCAACCATTTGGCGTGGATAGCCTCAGCAAAGCGGCGGGTGGCGCGCACCAGCCGAATCGGATCGCTGTCAGCGGTCAGGCAGGCCATCAACCGTTGCCCAACTGGCCACGGGCCCTGAATGGCATGGCGGCGCATGTAGGTGACCATCTGATCATCCACCCGTTCGGCCGTGCAACGTAAGGCCAGCTCACGCAGGGCGGTCAGCTTGCCCTGTTGAAAAAAGTTGCGCATGGCGCGTGCAGCCTGTGCTGGCACATAGACCTTGCCCTCCTTCAACCGTTCCAACAGCTCGGCGGGGGGAAGATCCACCAACACCACCTCATCCGCCTCCATCACCACACTATCGGGCACGGTTTCGCGCACGATAATCTTGGTAATCTGGGCGACGACGTCGTTAACGCTTTCCATATGCTGGACGTTCAGGGTGGTGTAAACGTCGATGCCCGCCGCCAACAGCTCCTCAATATCCTGATACCGTTTGGGATGACGGCTGGAGGGGGCATTGGTGTGCGCCAGCTCATCCATCAAAATCAGTTGGGGGTGACGCGCCAGGGCGTCATCCAAGTTAAATTCATGATACAACTGCCCGCGCTGTTCAATTCGTTGGCGCGGTAGGATGGGGATGCCCTTAAGCAGGCTGGCGGTTTCCTCACGGCCATGGGTTTCGACAACCCCCGCGATAACGTCAACACCATCAGCCTTACGGGCTTGGGCGGCCAACAGCATGGCATAGGTTTTGCCGACACCAGGGGCGGCACCAAAATAGATCTTCAGACGTCCCCGTGCCCGCCCCTCAGGATCGGTCAGAAACGATTCGGGATCGGGACGCGGGCTGTCGGCTAAAGGTATCGGCATTTCAGGAAACCCGATTTTGATGGGTGTGCAAAAGCTTTAGCCATGCGCAAGAGGACAACAGAAAAAGGGGTTATGACGGCGGTGGGTTTGGTAAAGAAGGGTTGTCGGTGGGGGGAGTCGATAAGGATGATGCGGTTGGCAACAGCTGATCTAATCGTAAATTGGTTTGCAACAGGTTAACGCGGGCTGTACCGCCAAAGATTCCGCCGCCCTCAACTTGGTTTTGAATCAGTCGGCGCACGGGATCTTCAGGAACGGCGCGAGTGGCGGCAATGCGGTCGGATTGCGCCAACGCGCTGTCCAGCGGGATAAAGGGATCCAGCCCGCTAGCGCTGCAATCCACTGTTAAATTAGATGTCGGTCTACAATCGATGGCGTTGCAACTGGGCGGCAGGGTAACAGCAGGCGCACAGGCGATGACCAGCCGCCCATCCTGGCGCAGGCGATGGCGCTCCTTCGGGTTGCTGGCGGGCATGGTGGCATAATCGAAACCGAAAGGGCTGTTCAGATACTGCGGCTGGGTGAATTTCTGGCCAATCAGGCGGCTGCCCACCAGCTGGCCATCGTGAAAAAGCGGGCTGCCAGCCGCCTGAGACGGCCACAACAGCTTGCCCGCCGCCCAAATCACCGCTGGATACACCCCCCCCAACAGCAGAGTCAGCAGCGGTAGCAGCAGGATGGAGCGTTTGAGGGATCGCCAAAAAATCATGGTTACGCCCACTCCATCCAACGAACCAGCCCATCAATCAGCTTAATCCCGACAAAGGGCGTCACGATGCCGCCCAGGCCATAGATCAGCAGGTTGCGACGCAACAGGGCGCCAGCTGGCAGAGGGCGATAGCGCACCCCCCGAAGAGCCAGCGGAATCAGCGCCACAATAATCAAGGCATTAAAAATAATGGCCGACAAAATCGCGCTTTGCGGGTTGGCCAGCTGCATGATGTTCATCGCCTGCAATTGGGGAAAGGCACCGATAAACAGGGCGGGCAGCACCGCAAAATACTTGGCCAGATCGTTGGCGATGGAAAAGGTGGTCAGCGCGCCACGGGTAATCAACAGCTGTTTGCCGATGCCGACAATCTCAATCAATTTGGTGGGGTCAGAGTCTAAATCCACCATATTGCCCGCCTCACGCGCGGCCTGGGTACCGCTTTGCATCGCCACGCCAACATCCGATTGCGCCAGCGCGGGGGCGTCGTTGGTGCCATCGCCGCACATCGCCACCATGCGGCCAGCCGCCTGTTCGGTACGAATATAGTGCAGCTTATTTTCGGGCGTTGCCTGGGCAATCACATCATCCACCCCCGCCTCTGCGGCAATCGCCGCCGCGGTCAGCTTATTGTCACCGGTAATCATCACCGTTTTGATGCCCATGCGCCGCAATTCGGCAAAGCGTTGGCGGATGCCGGTTTTGATAATGTCTTTCAGGTGAATGACCCCCAACAGCCTAGTTCCCTCCGCCGTCACCTCCCCCACCGCCAGCGGCGTACCGCCAGAGCGGGCAATGCTTTCAACCGCCAGCGCGAATTCCTTAGAGGGATTGTTAAGGGAGGGATTGTTAAGCGCAGAATAGCCAGCCGCATCCTGCCCCGCCTGTTCGGTCAGGTAATTCAGGACGGCATCCACCGCCCCCTTGCGAATTTGGCGATCGGGCAGGTTGATGCCACTGGTGCGGGTTTGGGCGGTAAACTGCACAAACTGTGGCGTGTTTTGGGTCAGATCGCTGTTGACGACGCCATAGCGCTTCAGCGCCAATTCAACAATGCTGCGCCCCTCAGCGGTCTCATCAGCCACCGAACTCAGCCAGCAAGCCTCCGCCAGGTCGGCTATATCCACCCCCGATAGCGGCAAAAATTCGCTAGCCATCCGATTGCCCAGGGTGATGGTGCCGGTTTTGTCCAGCAGCAGCACGTCAATGTCGCCCGCCGCCTCCACCGCCCGTCCCGACACCGCCAGCACGTTAAAGCGCAACAGTCGGTTCATCCCCGCAATGCCAATCGCCGACAACAGGCCGCTGATGGTGGTGGGGATCAGGGCGACCAGCAGGGCGGCCAACATCGCGGGGGGCAGGGTTGCGCGCATGGCGGCGGCCTGTACCAACAGGCTGGCGGTGACCAACAGAAACAACAGGCTGAACCCAACCAACAGGATATGCAACGCCATTTCATTGGGGGTTTTTTGCCGCTGTGCCCCCTCAACCAAGGCGATCATCCGATCCAAAAAGGTGTGGCCATGCGCCACGGTCACCCGCACCCAAATGGTGTCCGACAGCACCATGGTGCCGTTGGTCACCGCCGAACGATCCCCGCCGCTTTCGCGGATTACGGGCGCCGATTCCCCCGTAATCGCCGATTCATCGATTGACGCTATGCCCGCCACCACTTCGCCATCACAGGGAATCACATCGCCAACACGGCACAGCACGATGTCATCGATGCTTAAATCGGGGGCAGGCACAATGCTAAAGTCGGTTGCGCCCGCGCTGCTAACTTTTTTGGCCAAAGTCTGACTGCGAAAGGCGCGCAAAGTTGACGCCTGCGCCTTGCCCCGCCCCTCCGCCAGGCTTTCGGCCAGATTGCCAAACAACACGGTTGCCCACAGCCAGGCCGCCACCTGCCACAAAAAAGCGCTGCCCATGTTGGTGGCCACGGTTACGGGCGGCATCACGCTGGCCTCAATCGCGCTGGCGCTGACCGCTAAGGCCATCACGGCGGTGATCATCATGACGGGATTTTTGGCCAGGCGGCGTGGATGCAGCTTAAGAAACGCCTGCCCCAGCGCCGGCCATATCAGCGCCGACGACAACAGGGATGGCGGGGGTTGTAGCAGGGCAACAGTGTTCATGGCCACAACCATACTACAGGCCAGCAAAGGATTCCAGCGGTCATTGCGTGTATCACAATGTCATTCTCCCCGCACCAAGGTCGTCATCCTCTGCGCCCTAGTATAAGAAAAAGCTGGGGGATCCATGCGGCGGAACGATTATAGCAGGCGGCAACAGGGCTGGATCTCCGCCTGCGCGGAGATGACAGCGGAGAGGTGGAAAGGGCGGGGCTAGGATGACAACGGCGTGCAGAAATTGGCTGGCCTGTACCAACATCAGACTGTCATTCTCCCCCTTGTGGGGAGAATCTCAAATCCTAGCCGTCAAACAAGCGGCGCGGGGAGTAAGGAGATCCTACCCACAGGGGGTAGGATGACAACAAAGGGGCGGAAACCCACCAACGGCAACCACCACCCAATCCTTAACACCGCTATTGCCATCCGCCGCCAAATGTTCATAGATTTTTAACACATCGCGGCTATAGTGGTGATGTTTAGCTTTTTAAACTTTTTCATCTTTAAAGGAGTCAGAAATGACAAATTTTATTCAAACACGGTCTTTTGACCAAAGAAATGGCCAGGGGGGCTTTGCCATCGGGCTTATCCTGCTGGTCGTTCTATTAATCGCGGTTATCGTTGGCGCCATCGCCATTGCTTCACGTTCCAGCAGCAACTCTGGTACACAGGAAAAAGATCGGGTGGCCGCCTCCAGCTTGCTGAATCAGGCGCAAACTGTTCATAATGCCTTTACCCGCGCAACCCAGGGGGGCGGTTTTGGCGCTAACTTTGTTTATATGGCCTACGATACTGATACGAATAGAAACCTTGTAACCGACCAAGCAAATCTGGTTGGCTCCAGAGGTTATCTGTCGGTTCCACAAATTAACACACAAGCGTACAACCGTGGGGTGTGCCCAAACAACCCGACGGATACAGCCGTCAACTGTCAAATGTGGCTAACCAGAGTTGATTTAAACCACCCAAGCACGGATGACAGCACAACGGTTTACACCAAGCCTTTAACAGATCCTGTTGCCCAGCAAGTTAACGCGGTGCTTTGGCAAACCGCAACCAACCTTGCTGTTCCTGTGCTAGGCAACTCACTTAACCCAGATGTGGCGACTACATGGGGTAAGTCAGCACGATCAAGCACAACAGCTGTTGGCACAGAAACTAATATAGTTGCTTTAGACGCTAACCCAACTGTTGCCTTAACCGCATTTACCAACAGATATGATTTGGCCACAACCAATAGTATCGGCGTTGCTAACAGCAACCTACCAAGCATCAACGGTTCCATTCGTCCAGAGGGCGCGTTTGTATCAACCGCTGCTGCCACAGGCAACGTGTACTACCGCGTTCTTGACAACCTATAGGTTATAGGTCGCTGGGCAGGGCGGGGGATGGCTTAACGGCTGTTCCCCGCCCTGTTTGGTTTGTAACCGTTGCAATGGGATCAAGGTTTTTGGGATTTGAGAAAAGTTTTAAGAAAATTTTAAAATGAGCCCGTCATCAATGACATTAAACTTTACCGTAACATCTTTGGTCTAAGCTGAAGCCAGAGGAATTGAA
>CAISOG010000074.1 GCA_903887035.1 uncultured Holosporaceae bacterium
GGGTACAGCAGGGAGGGGCAACGATTGCTGGAGCATTTAGGGCTGCAGGTTGATCCCGCCGCCACCACCGATTGGGGGCGTTTTTATCGCCACACCATGGCCAGCCGTGACCAATTCTTCTGGCCAACCATCCGCCAAACCGGCATTGATCAGCTGATTGAACCGCTGGCTTAGGGGGTGGATGCGGTAGGTGGATTCCCACCTTCGCAAAAATGACGACCTTTTGCCCTGATTAGGAATTGTCCTGCTGCCAGATTTGTTGGCGCCGTTGTTCCTGGGCAAGGCGTTGTTTCTGAAAGCGTTCCCAGGCCTCTTGATCAGGAAATTCGCCGGGGGTGGCAATGGTGTTCAGATCAATATCGACCATCAGGTGGTGCCAATCAGCCTGCCACCGTTGCCGCAGGCTGATGCTGTCGGTTAGGCGTTGATAGGGCGCCAGAATGTTGTTGATGGCGGGTTGTTGCAGCAGGCTGATGCCATCCTGCATGCCACGATTTTGCAGCTCGATCAGCAGGGCTTTGGTGTTGAGGGGGGCGCACAAAGCCTCCGCCATTGCGCCGCGCAACCGATCCAACGCGGGATGCTGCAGGGGCAGCTGCATCGCCTCCTCCGCGACATCCGCCCACAGATCAGGATGATCCATCAGTACCCGCAGCAGGCTGGCCACCTGCAACTGTTGCAATCGGGCGGGCGGCATGGGGTGCAGGCTGCTGGCGCTGAAGCTGTCAAAGCCATCCTGGGCGTTTTTGTTGGCATAAGATCGGCGGTTTTTGCCGCCATCATTGTTTTTGCTTGCGGCGCCAGCGTTGGATTTGCCCGGCAACTGATGCATCGTTTGCTGATAGGGCGCCAGCCACGTCGCCAATTGTTGCGCCAGCGCATGATGATATTCCTGCCGCAGCACGGGATCGGGGATCATCCCGATAAGGTCGCGCACCAGCCGATGCAATTTGGCGCGCGCGGCGGGCTTGGTCAGATCCAACCCCTCAGCGTTCAGGCTGACAATCGCTTGCTCCAGCGTAAGGGGGGCATCTTGCAGCTTTTGCCAAGCCGATTGGCCATGGCGTTGCAACAGGCTGTCGGGGTCATCGCCCGTAGGCAGGCGGATGTAGTCAAGCTGTCGGCTTTCGGTTATCAACGGCATGGCCAGCTGCAGAGTGCGAAGGGCTGCCCGCCGCCCCGCTGCATCACCATCCAGGCAGATGGTCAGGTGATCGCAATGGCCAAAAGCCAGGTGCAGATGGTCGGCGGTGATGGCGGTGCCTAGGGGGGCAATGGCGATGGGAAAGCCCGCCTGATGCAGGGCGATAACGTCCAAATACCCCTCCACCAGAATTAGGCGGCGTTGGGATGACCCCGCATGGGGCATGGATGAATCCGTGGATCCCGCTGCCGCACCCTTGGTTTTGGCCGAATCTTTAGCCGAATCTTTTACCGATTTTTGGCCAGCCTGCCGGGCTTGTTTAACCTGATGCAGGCCATAAAGTATGTGACTTTTTTGGAACAGGGGGCTTTCAGGGGAATTGAGGTATTTGGGCTGATCCCCCGATAACACCCGCCCCCCAAAGCCACAAAGCCGCCCGCGATCATCGCGAATGGGAAAGATGATGCGGCCGCGAAACCAATCAAAAAAGCGGTTGTCGCGCTTGCCCAACAGGCCAACCTCCACCGCGGCCGTGGTATCCAGCTGCTGTTTTTGCAACCAATGACTCAGCGGGTTGCCATCACTGGGGGCAAAGCCCAGCTCAAACTGTTCGATGGTTTGTTGGCTTAGGCCGCGTGCGGTCAGATAGGATCTGGCCGATGCCCCCGGCGATTCGGCCAGCTGTTGATGAAACCACTGGCTGCCGCGCTCCAGCAACTGACGCATCTTATCGGATTTGTGCTGTTGCTGCTCCATCCGCGCTTCATCGCCTGGATTGGTGGTGGGCAGGGGCAGGTTCGCCTCCGCCGCCAGCGCGCTAACCGCCTCAGCAAAAGTTTGGCCGTGATAGGCCATGGCGAATTGGAACAGATCGCCCTTAGCCCCGCAGCCAAAGCAATAGTAAACGCCCTTACCCTCACTAACTTGAAAGGATGGACTTTTTTCCTCATGAAAGGGGCAGCGGCCAACCAACCTGTTGCCAGTCCGGCGTAGGGCGACATGGCGGCCAACATAGCTAGTCAAGGATACCCGATCGCGTATCTGTTCAACAAAATCGTCCGCAAACCGCATGGATGCCCCTATCTTTCCGCTTTTCCGCCGCCCGCCTATCATCCTACCCGTGTAGGGTTATGATGCCTGGCCAGCCGTGCGCCAGCCTTGTGATATTATGCACCAATTTTTGGTGTTTGCGAAAGCCATCTAACCGTCGTATAGAATGGGTATCTCGATACGTCACCAACGATTCCTATCATGACCACGAAAACACCAAACTCTTCCAATTCCGATGCCGCCCTTGCTGGCGGGCATGAGGCCACCACCGCCAGCCGCCGCGACTTTCTAACCATGGCCGCGGGGGGCATGTGCGCCCTGGGGGCGGGGGTAGCCCTGGTTCCCTTTGTCGACAGTATGAATCCCGCCGCCGACACCCTGGCCGCCGCCAGTATTGAGGTGGATATTTCCAAGGTGCAGCCGGGGCAGGGCATGACGGTCAGCTGGCGGGGTAAGCCCGTCTTTATCCGTCGCCGCACGCCAGAGGAAATTGCCGAGGCGGAGAAGGCTAGCCTGGCCGACCTTAAGGATCCCCAGGCCGATAAGGATCGGGTGCAAAAGCCCGAATGGCTGGTGCTGATTGGTATTTGCACCCATTTGGGCTGTGTGCCACTGGGGACTAAGGCGACCGAGACTCGTGGGGAGTATCAGGGCTGGTTCTGCCCCTGCCATGGGTCGGCCTATGACACCTCTGGCCGTATTCGTCAGGGTCCCGCCCCCACCAACCTTGAGGTTCCCCCCTATAATTTTGTCAGCGATACGGTGATAAAAATTGGCTAAGTTTGTTTGCTAATCGACCCCCCGATACATTCATAAAGGTGTTTTCATGTCTGCCCCTAACGCCCCCCAAAAACCCGGTTTAATTGGTTGGTTGGATTACCGACTGCCCATTTTTGGCTTTATGAATAAGGAGTTGCGGCAGTATCCGACCCCGAAAAACCTCAGCTATGCCTGGAACTTTGGCTCGTTGGCGGGCATCATCCTGCTGATTATGATTTTGTCGGGGTTGTTTTTGGCGATGAACTACACGCCCAGCACCGATAAAGCGTTTGACAGTGTTGAGCGGATCATGCGCGATGTCAATTTCGGCTGGTTGTTACGCTACATCCATGCCAATGGCGCCTCAGCCTTTTTCGTGGTGGTCTATCTGCATATGGCGCGGGGGCTGTATTACGGATCCTACAAAAGCCCCCGGGAGCTGTTGTGGATTATCGGCGTGGCGATTTTGCTGTTGATGATGGCGACCGCCTTTATGGGTTATGTGTTGCCCTGGGGGCAGATGAGCTATTGGGGCGCAACCGTTATCACCAATTTGTTTTCTGCCATTCCGGTGGTGGGGGATGATATTGTGACCTGGCTTTGGGGTGGTTTTTCGGTGGATAACCCAACGCTGAACCGCTTTTTCGTGCTACACTATCTGTTGCCCTTTGTGATTCTGGGCGTGGCCTTTTTGCACATGATCGCGCTGCACACCCACGGATCCAACAACCCCACAGGTTTGGATGCGAAGAAGGAGGATAAAATCCCCTTCCACCCCTATTACACCATCAAAGACCTGTTCGGGTTAGGGGTGTTTTTGGTGCTTTTCGCGCTGTTTGTGTTTTATGTTCCCAACTATCTGGGGCATCCCGACAATTACACGCCCGCCAACCCGTTGGTGACGCCCGCGCATATCGTGCCGGAGTGGTACTTTCTGCCCTTCTACGCCATTTTGCGGGCGGTGCCTGACAAATTGGGGGGTGTCATGCTGATGTTCGGCTCGATAGCCCTGCTGGCCGCGCTGCCCTGGCTGGATCGTCATCCGGTGCGCAGTGGCCGCTATCGCCCGCTGTTCAAAAAGTTTTTCTGGCTGTTTGTGGTCAACGCCCTGGCGTTGGGTTGGGCGGGGGGTAAGCCGGCTGAGGGGCACTATCTGCTGATTGGCCGCCTGTGCACTGCCTATTACTTTATTCATATGCTGGTGGTGTTGCCACTGCTGAGCAAATTTGAAAAGCCATCCCCCCTGCCAACCTCAATCGCGGCGGCCTCATGACCATGACCATGACGATGACCATGACCATGACCAAACGATCCTTAGTTTTTGTCGCCCTGTTGCTGGCAGCTATGGCGCAGCTGTCGCCCGCGCAGGCGGCTGGTGAGGCGGAACCATTGCCCCAGCATGATTGGAGCTTTGCGGGGCCCTTTGGCACCTTTGACCGTGGCGCTTTGCAACGGGGGTTTCAGGTGTATCGTCAGGTTTGTTCTGCCTGCCACGGCATTAAGCGGGTCGCCTTTCGCAACCTGGCCGATTTGGGCTATTCCGCTGAGGAAATTAAGGCGATTGCCGCCGAGTATCAGGTGACCGATGGCCCCAATGATGATGGTGAGATGTTTCAGCGCAAGGCGACGCCCGCCGATCGTTTCCCCAGCCCCTATGCCAATGAAAAGGCGGCCAGGGCGGCCAACAATGGTGCCTATCCGCCCGATCAATCGTTAATTGTTAAAGCCCGCCATGATGGGGCGAACTATGTCCGCGCCCTGCTGTTGGGCTATGGGGAGGCACCCGCCGGCATGAAGGTTCAGGACGGCATGCATTACAACAAATATTTTCCTGGCCACCAAATTGCCATGGCATCCCCCCTGATGGAGGGGGTGGTGACCTATCAGGATGGCACCCCCGCCACCCAGGAACAGATGGCCAATGATGTCGTCACCTTCCTGGCCTGGGCGGCGGAGCCAGAGGCTGAAGCGCGCAAGCGGATGGGGCTTAAGGTCATGATCTTCTTGGTGCCGATGACCATCGCGCTGTATTTGTTGAAGCGCAAAATCTGGTCACGGGTTAAGCATTAGGTCATTAACGCGAATCCACGCCATCTGGTTGAAACGAAAATACTTTATAGTCGTTTCAATTTAGAAATATCCAGCCTGCGAAAATGTTACGAGGTCGAGAAACGGAGCGGCCAGGCGCGCCATAGCGTAGCGACGGCGGGAGTGTACACGGAAGTACATGAGCACCGTATCGCAGAGATCGTGATATTTGCAGCACTGGAGATTTTTAAAGTGGAATGACTAACCTAGCGGCGACCACGCCTGCCAGGGGTTTTGCTGCCCGAACGGCTTTTTGGCCGTTGCCCAGCTGAATCATTGCCCCCACGGCCAAATCGGCTGCCCGCCCTGGCTTCACGGGCGCGATGGTCGCCATCATAATCGGCTTGGTAATCTTGGTCGGTGCTTGATGCCCCCCGTTCCATCGCCGCCTGTTGGCGATACGCCCAACTGAGAATCAGATTGCCGGTCAGCATGTCGATTTCCTCAATCTGACACAGCAACATATCCCCCAGCCCCAGGCTGCTGGCACCCGTCCCGCTGCCCTGGGTCAGGCATTGCCTGGCCGCATCAAAACGCCAATAGCCGCGAGGCAGCAGGCTCATCGGCATAAATCCCTCCGCCCCATAGGCCGCAATGCTGATAAACAGACCGGCGCGGGTCACGCCATTGACGCGCCCGTCCACCAACTGCTGCCCCTGGGCGGCCAGATAGGCTATGGCATAGCGGCGAAAGGCATCGCGTTCGGCGGCGGCCGCCCGCCGTTCGGTGATGGACAGATGCTGCCCCACCTCCTCCCACCTTGCCAGTGGCCATTTGTGGCCATCGTCAATGCCCGCCTCCCCCAACCCAATAGCGTGCAGCAGCATGCGGTGCACCAACAGGTCGGAGTAGCGGCGGATGGGCGAGGTAAAGTGGGCATAGTTGGCCAGATTCAGGCCGAAATGGCCGATGTTGGTCGGGCTGTAGACGGCTTGCGATTGCGACCGCAACACCAATTCATTGACCATCGGCGCGGCCGCTGTGCCCGACACCGCCGCCAACGCCTGATTCAGGTTGTGTTGCGTTATGCCATCGGCGTGCCCCAGGCTGATTTCCATTTCCCGCAGCACTTGTTGCAAATGCTCAATCTTCATTGGGTCGGGGCGGTCGTGAATGCGGTACAGCAGGTTCAGCTTAGCGTCCTGAATGGTTTCGGCCGCGCACACATTGGCCATCACCATCAGTTCTTCAATCAGCTTATGACTGGCCATCGAGGTGGTTTGGGTAATCGCGCTAATCTGCCCCGCCGCATCAAAGCGCACCTTATATTCGGGCAGTTCAATGTTCAGCGTGCCGCGCTTGGCACGCAGCCGTAGCAGGCGGTCAAACACCGCCGATAGAGGCGTAACCAGCTGCAACAACTCCACCTCCGACAAATCGGTTTGCACGCTGGCCGCCAGCGGGCGATCGCTGTCCGTTATCGCCGCGCTTTCCTTAGCTTTCGCAGCCGTCTTTGCAGACTTTGCCGCAGATCCTTTCCCCGTCCCCTGTTCCTGCGCCAACACATCCAACAGCTGTTGCACCTTGTTATAGGTCAGGCGGGCAACTGATTGCATCAGGCCGCGCACAAAGCGATGGCCAATTTTCTGGCCATGCTGATCCAGGGTGATTTCCACCGCCAAACAGGCGCGCGCTTGGTTGGGCAGCAGGGAGCACCATTGGTTCGACAACGCCTCAGGCAGCATCGGCACCACCCGATCGGGAAAATAGACCGAGTTGCCGCGCGCCCGCGCCGCCACATCCAACGGCGATTCGGCGGGCACATAATGCGCCACATCGGCAATCGCCACCATCACCTTAAAGCCGCCAGGGTTGGCGGGGTCGTCATCCTGCTGCGCCCAGACGGCATCGTCATAGTCGCGGGCATCCTCCCCATCAATGGTCACCAGCGGGATATGGCGCAAATCCTGGCGCAGTTTGGCATTTTTGGGCAGGGTGGGGGCTGTGGCCGCCTGCGCCTGTGCCAATGCATCGGCGGGAAAATCAACAGGAATGTCATGCTGATGAATCGCCAGCAGGCTGATGTTGTTGGCGGCCTCACTGTCACCCAATACTGCCAACAATTTGCCAGGAATCCAGCCTAAACGGCGGTTGGGGGCGGCGGTAATCGCCACCTTCAGCAGCCATCCATCGCCCAACTTATGTTCCAACACGCATTGACGATCCAGCTTCACGGGAATGGCCTGGCGCCGATTGATTGACCAGACCAGCCCGCCGTCATGATGGCGTTCAAACACCCCAACCACGGTTTCGGTGGTGATGGTTGGCAAAATACGGATCAGCCGCACCAGCACCGACCCATCCTCCTGCCGATGCAGGCGCGTCAGCACCCGTTGCCCAACCGCCAGCGGTAGACGATTGGGGGGCAGCAGCAGTCGCCCCAAATTTTTCCAGGCGGGATCGTCGGCCAAGCCGAACAGATCCCCATCATCGCTTTCCTCCACCACCTCTAAGGTGACCAGGCTGCTGGGCATGGCGTTTAACCACCCCTCATCCTGCTCAGCGGCTTCGGGATCACGCAATTTTTTTTCTTGCCAACGTTTCAATTTTAAGGCCTTCCGCACTTCGGGTTTGTCCAGCCACTGATCATCCTGCGCAATGGCCGCCAGGGCGTCGGCCGTGCTGATTTGCGCGGGTGGTCGGCTGACCGTTTTGGTCACTGTTTTGGCACGCAAAGCCTGCCTGGCCGCACGGCTGGGTTTGCTGCCTGTCTTGCTGCTGGGCTTTTTGCTGCCCGTTTTGGGTGGTTTTGTAGGCAAATTGCCGCGACCTTTCGCCATCAATGGCTTTTTGTGTTGGGGGCTCATTCCCCCCCCAGGAATTCTCGTTATCATTGTACCCTGGCGGCGACGCGCATGCTACAGCAAAATGATGGGGGGGTATAAGTTCAATTTGATTGGTTCAAAAGCACTTTGGGTCAATTAGGCGTGGCATCCTAATAGCCATCATGCTATCCATTAGGCCATAACAATTGGGCTAACCATCAAGATTAGGGAGTGGGTTACGATGAAAACAGCGGTATTGGGCGGTACAGGCCGCATGGGGCAGGCGATTTTGTTGGAATTGCAAAAATCTCCGCTGTTTGAAATTGGCGCGGTGGTGACGCACCCCGATCATCCGATGATTGGCAAGGATGTGGGCGATATGCTGCGTCTGGATCGCATGGGGGTGACGGTGACCAGCGATGTTCGCGCTGCATTAGAATCCTGCGAAAACGCTATTGATTTCAGCACGATTAAGGCCACCATGACCAACCTGCGCATCGCCGCCGATTTGGGCAAGGAATTGGTGGTCGGCACCACCGGCCTGAACGAATCGGATCGGCAGGAAATGTTGGAATTGTCCGAACGCACCGCGATTTTGCATTCCGAGAATATGAGCATGGCGGGCAATGTCATGCTGTTGCTGTTGGAACAGGCGGCCAAGCTGTTGGATTCTGACTATGACGTGGAAATTTACGACCTGCACCACCGCCATAAGTTGGATGCGCCCAGCGGTACCGCCCTGATGTATGGCCGCGCCATTGCCGCCGCCCGTGGGGTAATCTTTGCCGATGCCGCCCGTTTCGGCCGCGCCCAAACCAGCTTTACGGCCAAGGCACGCATCAAGGGGGAAATTGGCTTTGCCAGCCAGCGCGCTGGCGATGTGATTGGGGAACACAGCGTCCATTTGGCGGGTGAAGATGAAATCCTGACCCTGACCCACCGCGCCACCAACCGCCAATTGTTCGCCAAGGGTGCCGTGTTCGCCCTAAGTTGGTTGGAGGGGCAACGGCCAGGGCTGTACACCATGCGCGACGCCCTGTTTGGCTTGGCGGGGGAGCCGATCTAAGCCATGACCAATGTGCCGATAGTTCCCGCCGTCCCCACCCCCGCGCGCCGACCAAATTTCCGTCAAAAAAGGTTGGCCGCCACGGTTCAAGAAATTCTGGCGCCCGCCCTGTTGGACGCGGGGCAGCTGAGTGATGAGTTGCAGGGGCAATCGCTGATCGTAACTGGGGTGGCGGTCAGCCCCAATTTGCATGATGCCAAAATCTTTCTGCAAACCAGCCTGCTAACCGCCCCAACCACCGATGCGTCTTCGCCAGGGAGAACGAGTGCGGGAACGGGTGCGGGAACAGGCGCGCGGGTGCCGCTTAAGCTGCTGAAAAAAACGACGCCGCAGATTCGCAGCTATCTGGCCAATCGCCTGAACCTTCGCCTGGTACCCCATCTGCATTTTTTTGAGGATTACCATTGGGAACAGGTGACGCGGATTGAGGAGTTGATTGAACAGCTGCCCAAGCTTTCCCCAAGCCCCGATCCAACCAATCCCGCCCAATCCGACGAATAGGCTGGCGTTGGTGGATTCCTCAGTCGCTGCTTCTGCTTATCCGCACGCCGACACTGCGGCGGCCAAAACGGCTGCGCACCCTGGCGGCTGGTTGATCATTGATAAGCCATTGGGGGTGACCAGCAACGCGGTGCTGGCGCGGCTAAAACGGCAATGGGGATGGAAGAAATTGGGCTTTGTGGGCACGTTGGATCCGCTGGCCAGCGGGGTGTTGGCGGTGGCGGTGGGGGCGGCGACCCGCACCATCCCGCTGCTGAACGACGATACCAAATGCTATGACTTTGAGCTGCATTTCGGTCAGCAAACCAGCAGCGATGATGCTGAGGGTGAGGTGGTGGCAACCGATGACTATCGCCCCAGTTTGGATCAGATTACCGCCGCCATTCCCGCCTTTGTGGGCGCTATCGACCAACGTCCCCCCGCATTTTCGGCGATAAAACTGGCGGGTAGGGCGGCCTATGCGCTGGCCAGGGCGGGGCAGGCGCCCATTATGGCCATGCGGCGGGTGCGGATTGATGGGTTGGAGATTGTGAGCAGTGACCAGCTGCCCGACTGCATCACCCTGCGGGTGACCTGCGGCGGGGGTACCTATGTGCGCAGCCTGGCACGCGATTTGGCAGTGGCGGTGGGTACGGTTGGCCATGCCCGCGCGATTCGGCGGCTGCAAAGTGGCCCCGCGGCGCTGGCGTCGGCGCAATCCTTGGCACAGGCGTTGGAATCGCCGCGCTGGATCGGGCTGTCACAGCTGTTGCCCAGCCAGGCGGTGGCGCAGATTGACCAGGCACGATGGCAACAGGTGCGGCAGGGTAAGGCGATTGCTCTGCATGGTCATGATTGGCGGATGCCTGATGGCGGGCAACCAAGCCAACAACCCTCTTGTGCTTCTGCAATTTTTCCGCTAAAGCGTGAACATCCCGTTATCGTGTTGTTAGAGGATAAGGTGGCGGGTGTTGGCTGGTTGAGCCTTGACCCCGATGATAACGGGGGTGATGAACAGCCAGTCATTTGGTCGCCAAAGATGGTCTTTGTCGATTTAACTGTTTGTTGGAAATAGATTTATTAGGAGTCTGGGTTTGTCGATTACCGTAGAAAAAACGCAAGAGTTGGTTAAGGAATTTGGTCGTGCGGCGACTGACACTGGCTCAACCGAAGTGCAAATTGCTGTGCTGTCCACCCGCATTAAGGCGCTGACGGGGCATTTGTCCGCTCACAAAAAAGATTTTAGCACCCGTCGTGGTCTGTTAAGCATGGTTGGCCAACGTCGCCGCCTGCTGCGCTATTTGCAGCGCACCAACAAAGCCAGCTTTGCCGAAGTTGTGCAAAAGCTGGGTATTCGCGCTTAAGCCTAAGCCCCTTACCTGTTGCCAGTTGGGTGACAGCAGGGGCTAGGTGCATCTTATTAAACCTTTAAATTTCGAATTGGATTCATTACATGGTTGATTATTGTCGCAAAGAGCTGGAATGGGGCGGTCGCCGCCTGGTTCTGGAAACTGGAAAAATTGCTCGTCAGGCTCATTCAGTGGTTGCCACCTATGGTGAAACCACGGTCATGGCCAATGTGGTCGCCAACCGCAATGTGGCGCCGGATCAAGATTTTTTCCCGCTGTCGGTGCATTACCAAGAAAAAACTTTTGCCGCTGGCCGTATTCCTGGTGGCTTTTTTAAGCGGGAGGGGAAGCCTTCGGAAAAAGAGGTGTTGACCTCACGCCTGATTGACCGCCCGATTCGCCCGCTGTTTTTGGATAGCTTTAAAAACGAAACCCAGGTTGTTTGCACCGTTCTTAGCCATGATCTGCAAAATGATCCTGACATTGTCGCCCTGATCGCCACCTCCGCCGCTTTGACCATTTCTGGTTTGCCCTTTTTGGGGCCAATTGGGGCTGCACGGGTTGGCCGCATCAATGGTCAATTTGTCCTGAACCCCAGCATTGCCGACTTGGCCTCCAGCGAGTTGGATTTGGTGGTAGCGGGAACCACGGATGGCGTGCTGATGGTGGAATCTGAGGCCAAGGAATTGACCGAAGAAGTGATGTTGGATGCTGTGCTGTTTGGTCAGCAACAGTATGCCACCGTGATCCGCGCTATTATCGAAATGGCCGAAGCCTGCGCCCATGATCCATGGGAACTGGCGGATGATCAAAGCGATCGCCTGAACGGCCTAAAAAAAGACGTGCACAAATTGGTGCAAAAGGATTTGGTGCAGGCCTATGGTCTGCAAGTCAAGCAAGAGCGGGTGGCGGCCTTGAACGCTGCCAAGGCTTCTGTGGCTAGCTTGACCGAACAGGGCTTTACCACCCTGGAAGTATCGGGCGCGTTTAAGTCCGTAGAAAAAGATATCGT
Source organism: uncultured Holosporaceae bacterium (assembly GCA_903887035.1). Classification (GTDB taxonomy): domain Bacteria; phylum Pseudomonadota; class Alphaproteobacteria; order CAISOG01; family CAISOG01; genus CAISOG01. Next base: position 11,714 of record CAISOG010000074.1, read on the forward strand.
TCGTGGCCAAATTTTGGATCAGGGTGTACGGATTGATGGCCGTGACACCAAAACTGTTCGGCAAATTGCGTCCGAAGTGGGCATTCTGCCCCGCGTGCATGGGTCATCGCTGTTTACCCGTGGTGAAACTCAGGCATTGGTGATTGCCACCCTGGGTACTGGTGATGATGAGCAGTTGATTGATGCGCTGGAGGGCAGCCACCGCGAGTCCTTTATGTTGCACTACAACTTCCCTCCCTACTCCGTGGGGGAAACTGGCCGTATGAGTGGTCCAGGCCGTCGTGAAATTGGTCATGGCAAGCTGGCCTGGCGCGCGATTCGGCCGCTGTTGCCCAGTAAGGCTGACTATCCCTATACCATTCGCGTGGTGTCGGAAATTACCGAATCCAACGGTTCAAGCTCGATGGCCACGGTCTGCGGTTCATCGCTGGCGCTGATGGATGCGGGTGTGCCGCTGGCCAAGCCTGTTGCGGGGATCGCGATGGGTCTGATTAAAGAGGACAAGAAGTTTGCGGTGCTGACCGACATTCTGGGCGATGAAGATCACCTGGGCGATATGGACTTTAAGGTCGCGGGTACCCAGGATGGGATTACCGCCCTGCAAATGGATATCAAAATCACCTCCATCACCCAGGAAATTATGAAAATTGCCCTGGAACAGGCCAAAGATGGTCGGATGCACATTTTGGGCGAAATGGCTAAGGCCTTGACCAGTGCGCGCGCCGAAACGCCTTCCAATGCTCCAAAAATGCGGGTGATGACTATCCCACGCGATAAAATCCGTGAAGTGATTGGAACCGGTGGTAAGGTCATTAAGGACATTGTGGAAACTACTGGCGCCAAGATTGACATTGAGGATGATGGAACCGTCAGAATTTCCAGCGTTCAGGATGAATCAATCCAAAAAGCTTATGACCGCATCCTATCGATTGTTTCTGAGCCAGAGGTTGGCACTGTTTACGTCGGAACCGTGGTTAAGGTTATGGAATTTGGCGCTTTTGTCAATTTCATGGGCAGCCGTGATGGTCTGGTTCACATTTCTGAACTGGCACCCCGCCGCGTTAACAAGGTCACCGATGTGGTCAATGTTGGCGATGTGATTAAGGTGTTGGTTATCGGTCTGGATGATCGCGGCAAGGTGAAACTAAGCCTGAAGCAGGTTGACCAAGAAACCGGTGAAAAAATTGACACGCATAACCTTCGTGACGCTTCCTAAACCCCTTAGACTTAGATAGATTGGCGGTATGACATTCCGCTTACCCACACTCGTACTGTCCGGCAAGGAAGTGTTGCCCCTGATTGAAGGGGGCAAGGGTATCAGCGTGTCGAATGGCCAAAGCACGGGGGCATGGGCGGCGGCTGGTGGCATTGGCACCTTCTCAGGCGTTAATGCCGACAGTTTTGATGCCAATGGTCAGCTTACCGATCAAATCTATCACGGCAAAACCCGGCGCGAACGGCATGAGGAGCTGTTGGCTTTTTCCATTCGCGGCGGTATTACCCAGGCGCAGATTGCTCATGAAGTTGCAGGCGGTAACGGCCTTATCAACATGAACATTCTGTGGGAAATGGGCGGCGCCGAACGGGTGTTGGAGGGCGTGTTGGAGGGTGCCAAGGGGATGATTAACGGCGTCACCTGCGGCGCGGGTATGCCCTATCGCATTGCCGAGATTTGTTCCCGTTTTGGCGTTTATTACTATCCCATCGTTTCATCCGCGCGCGCCTTTCGCGCCTTGTGGAAGCGCGCCTATCACAAATTTAAGGATCTGATGGGCGCGGTGGTGTACGAAGATCCCTGGCTGGCGGGCGGTCACAACGGCCTTTCCAACAGTGAAGATCCGCTGCGCCCACAAGATCCGTATGAGCGGGTGCGGGAACTGCGCGCCATGATGCGCGAATGCGGGGTGCCCGATGCCCCGATCGTGATGGCTGGCGGTGTTTGGTGGCTTAAGGAATGGCAAGATTGGATAGATAACCCTGAAATTGGCCCGATTGCCTTTCAATTTGGTACCCGCCCCCTGTTGACGCAGGAAAGCCCAATTTCCGACGCCTGGAAACACAAGCTGCTGAACCTGAAGCCTGGTGATGTCTATCTAAACAAATTTTCGCCAACGGGTTTTTACTCGTCGGCGGTGGTCAATCCCTTTTTGCAGGAGCTGCAGGGGCGGAGCGATCGGCAGATTGCCTTTAGCCATCCTGCGGTTGGGGAACATACAGCCGAACTGCCCATTGGCCCGCGCCAACGCATCGTTTATGTCACGCCCAGCGATTTGGAACGGGCAAAAGGGTGGATGACGGCGGGCTACACCGCGGCCATGCGGACGCCCGAAAACACCCTGATTTTTGTTGAGCCGGAAAGAGAAAATGAGATTCTGACCGATCAGATCAACTGCATGGGCTGCCTGAGCCAATGCAGCTTTTCCAACTGGGCGCAGAATGAAAGCGGCACAACGGGACTGAAAGCCGATCCACGCAGCTTTTGTATCCAAAAAACCCTGCAAAGCATCAGCCATAGCGATGATGTGGAGCATCAGTTGATGTTTGCAGGCCATAACGCCTATCGTTTCGGCCAGGATCCCTTCTACAGCAATGGGTTTGTGCCCACCGTGAAGCAGCTGGTCGATCGTATCGCCAGTGGGGAATGATGGGGATATGGAACAGCGCTGAATCTTCGCCCCATCATCAAAAAATATATAAATAACAACATAGTGCGGTCACTTTATCAGCCTCACCATGTCATTCTCCCCCTTGTGGGGGAATCTCTTGTCCTATTCGCTTCACAAGCTTTGTCGCCGTATAGATCCTACCCACAGGGGGTAGGATGACACTGAAAAACGGAGGAAGCAGGGGTAGGATGACAGCGGAAAAGTAGCACGGAGGCCTTGCGCTGGAGGTTACAAAAACCGCCTACTGCTCCGCCCGCTTCATATACTCACCCGTGGCGGTGTTGACCACCACCAACGTGCCACTTTCGATAAAGGGTGGCACCATCACGCGGCGGCCGTTGGATAGCTTGGCGGGTTTATAGCTGGAACTGGCGGTTTGCCCCTTAACCACCGCATCGGCCTCAACCACTTGCAGCACGACAGTTTCGGGCAGCTGCACGCTGATCGGCTCATCCTGGTAATGCAGGATGATGACCGCCATATTTTCGGCCAGAAAGTCGGCCTGCTCACCAATTTGTTCGGCGGTCAGGGTGATGGATTCATAAGTTTCGCTGTTCATAAAGCTGTATTCGTCGCCATTGGCGTACAGGAATTGAAAGGGCATTTCGTCCAACCGCACCCTTTCCACACTGTCTTCCGATCGAAACCGTTCGTTCAGCTTGGTGCCGATCTTAATATCCTTCATCTCAACCTGCATAAAGGCGCCGCCCTTACCCGGTTGAACATGTTGGGTTTTGGTGACAGCCCACAACCGCCCCTGATGTTCCAAAACATTGCCTGGACGAATATCGACAGCTGAAATTTTCATAAGATTTGACCCATGGTTGTAATGATAATCTGCAATGGTTTTTTACGGGGCTTCGGCCTGTTCGGCAAGCCCCCCCACTGTTGGCCGCGTGCCGAATAGGGGCGTTACTTGTTCTATCCCGGCATTGGCGGCATGAACAGCGGGTTCATCACCCTGTCCCCCACCGCAATTCCCAGTCTTTTGGTAACACCGCCCTTCAGCTCCAACACCGCCCGAATGGGTTGATTGTCACTGTCAATAATCGCCTCACTGTGCGGCTTGCCCTTAGCGATTTTGACGATGCGGCCATCATTGGCCAGAAACAGGATGTCCAGGGGAATCAGGGTGTTTTTCATCCACATCGACCGTGGCTGGCGGTCATCACCAAAATCAAACAGCATGCCCCCAGCATTGGCCAAGCTTTTGCGATGCATTAAACCCTGGGTCAGTTCGGGCGGGGTGCGTGCCACCTCAACCATAAAATTGTGAATCGCCGATTTTGTGAAAATCTGTAACGGTTCTGTCGTCAGTTTAGCGCTGGCTTGATTGGCGGTCTGGGCGGCAGCGTTGGCGGTTGAGACGGCCGTTTGCCCAGCATCCTTCGCCATTAAGGGCTGGGTGAATGCCAACATCATCAGCGCGCCAATGATCGCGATGCGTTGCAAGCCATGGGGCAGGGGGGGCTTTAGCGTGGTCTGAATCATTGTTCGAAATCCTTTTTTCTCTGGCGGATTCTATAGCATCAGGCGGTGGGGATAAAGCCGTAATCTGCTATATAGCCAGGATGCCTAAGCCGACGGGCTGCAACGGCTGCAACCACCGCCTAAATTTTCTTAAGCATGCCAAAGGCACCGGCCGCCCCCATTTTTCCCTTGGAAATAGCCTCCTCAGCCATCTCCTTACCAATATCAACAGTGAAAGAACCGCTAACATATTGACCTGCCCAATCGTCGACGCGCCGTGCAAACATAATCAGCACGATTCCCGCGGTCAGCATGATCCAATAGCCGGGGGCGGCGAAAGAATTGCTGTTACCCTGACCGCTTAGGGGGCCCGCGATAATGTCGGTGACCACCGCGCCGCCATCCGTGGGGGCGCTGGTGCCAGGTTTGCTGCCCAAACTTTGGGTGAATCCAACGCTAAGCATGGCAATGCTGATGGCGATTAGGGCGTTGATCATGATAAAGCCAATCGCCGAGTGAATCAGGGCGCTGATACAAATTTTTAAGGGTGCCCGCCCAATGGGCAGGGCATAGGCGGCAATGGCCAGCGGGGCAATCACGGCAACAAACAGCCATCGGAATAAATAGGTGATCATAAACAATCCAACCAGCAGGGCGCCCAATCCATAGATTAAGGTCATGACAAAACCAGCCAAAAGCCAGTCCCAACCTTTTGGTGGCAGAGTCCATTGAATTTTTTGCATGGAGGAAATGCCCGCAACAATCCCCACCCCAACCGCACGCTGAAGCGCATAAAATTGACAGTTTAGGGCGTTTTTGACATTGGCTTTTTTCTCATCCTTCGTGCTGCCATCAAAACGGATGTTGCCGCATTCCAACACTTGGCCTTCGGGGCCCACCACCGCCTCCGTCGTTGTGCCAGAGCCCGATTTGACGGTGCGCAGGGGTTTGCGCAGCGGGTTGAATTGGTCATAGGGAGCCTGCAACACAATCATCGGATCTGATCCGCCAAAAACAGCCTCTAACATCGCATGGCCGCCGCGCATCCCGACCGAGATGGCGGGGTTAAAGAAATAGTCGTTGAAAAAATTAAAGTTGCCCAAGGCCGTCAGTACCAGCAGGGTGATGGCCAGCCTGGCCGCGATTTTGTTGGCCATCCCCCCGACGCTGTCCAGCGCGCCAAAGGGCATCAACAGCTTGCCCGCTTGCAACAACACCCACAACGCAATGATAATGGCAATCAGTCGGCGCACATTGCCGCCCAGAAAGTCAAACATGGCCTGACCCATTTCATAGGCCACATCGACCATCATCGCGCTGATCGGGCAAATCCAACAGCTGTACATCATCAGGTTGTACATATCGGCGGGATTCGCCGCCCCACTGTTGGTGCCTGGCGTGTTGTTGGGGCCGGTAGAACCCTGCGCCAGGGCGGCATGAGGATCGCTGCCCAACAACAGCATCAACAACAGCACCATCAGGCCAAAACGGATCGATTTGACCCGCAGCCATGATAGACGAAAACATTGGTGGATTGCTGTGGTCATGATCATTCTAACTGTTGTCCGTTGCCTGATTGGCGATTTTGGCGGCTTTGCCCGCCATTTTTCCTCCAACTTTTACCCCTTGACTAGCTATCTCAGCGGCCTTGCCCGCCATTTGGGCGGCCTGGCCACCCTTAGCCGCCAAGGCCTGCCCGCCAGCCGCCATTGCGCCGCCAACGCCAGCGGTTAGCGCAGTTAAAGCAAGTGCCGCCGTGGCTACCACGGCACCTTTTAGCTTGTTGGCCAATTCATTGGCGCGATTTAACGGATCCCCTTCAGAACCAACTGCGCCAACAAAATCGGCGGCATATTTGCTGGAAGTACCGACCGTACGGATAATCAACAGCCCAAGCGCCAACAACATCCAAAATCCTGGCACAATTGGGCTGGTTAACGCCCCCATGCCCGCCCCCTTACTGGCACCCTGGATCAGCGTGCATAGAGAAGCCCCCCCGCCCGCGCCGCCGCCGCTGCCACTACCGCCGCCCGCTAAGCCATTGGCAATCGCGCCCTGCACGATGGTGTGCATCATCACCCCACTAAAGGCCACAATTAGGCTAAGGAATACCAGGGTCAGGGCGGAGTGAACAATGCCGCGGAATGCCCGCTCCGCCGTGGGTCGGGTCAGTTTGAAAACAAAGCAGGCAATAAAAAAGGGCGCCATGATGTTGATGATTGCCCATCGAATCACCGCATCAATCATGTAAATGGGAAAAATCAGAATGGCCAGTGCATAGACCAAGGCGATGATAATTCCGCCTATCGCGGGCAGAATGTTGCCAAAGGCGCTTTCCATCCCATTGCCAAACAAGGCGCTTATGCTTGCCCAGCCAATGACCACGCCAATGCCCAAATTTTGCTGAAGCGCTCCAATTTGCGCGCTCATCCCCGTTTCAGGTTGGTTGGGATCGAAATCGGGAATGGCATTCAACCCCTGAGCATAGTCGCCGCTTTTGCCCCCAGTCACCTCCATGCCAGCCTTCAGCATGGCTGTTGAGGTGCGAATCGCACTGTTGGTTATTGGCTTGTAGATATAATCCCAATACACGCTGTAGTTGCGAATCATCAGGATGCAGACCAAGCCAATCAACAGTTTAAGCCAAAGCTGTCCACCAACGTCTTTCGCTTTTTCCACGGGGCCAAAGGGCAACAGCAGTTTGCCAACCTCAATCAACACATAAAGGGCTAGGGCAATGGCCAAAATACGGCTGACCCCCGCGGCAAAGCGGCTGGGGCTGCCATCGGGACCGCTCATCGCCTTGCCCAATTTTTCTGATACTTGCATTACCCCCTCAAACAACGGGCATGCCCAGCAGTTTTTCATGCTTTGATAGACGGCTTCGGTGCTAAGGTCGGCGCTGCAGCTGTAGGTGCTGCTTGAGGATGAAGAACTGCCGCTAGCTGTTGAAGAAGCGGCACCAGCTGTTGCACTTGATGCACCACCAGATGCTGTGCCAGATGCGCCCCCTGTGCTAGCTGAGCCAGAGGGATTGGTAGCGGGCGGGGTTGTAGTGCCCGCTGTGGGTGCAGGATTAACAACCGCATAGCTGGTTCCCGCCCCTAACGGTAACAACAGCATAAACAACAATCCTGTGGTCAGCAGGCGGCGGCCAAATTGCGGGAAATGCAGGAAACTCATTACGATGCCCTTGTCCGCTGTTGCCGAACCGATTTTTCGGTTTTGTTCCACGCATGCTGCATCGGGCTGCCCAACAAGCCGCCCAGATGTTTGGTTTTACGCCCACTAGGATCAGTGGTTTCATAGCGGTGAATAACGGTGCGCCCCGCGGTGCTGGCCACCTTTTGCCCGACCATCATGGCGCCCGTTTTGGCAAGGCCACCCGCCTGGGCGCTAAGCCCCATTGCCATTGAATCCATCCCCCGACCACCAATCAGATAGCCCGCAATGCCAGCGGCTTTACCCAACATTTGGATGCCCAGCACCGCCACCGCCATCAGCACCCAAAAATACGGTTTGGTTATCCGAATCAAATCCTGAATCGCCTTTTTGCCATCATTGCTGTCAACCTGCTTAATCAGCTCAGACGCGTTGTAAACATTGCCAACCTTGTCCAACCCTGGAACAGCCTTAACAACATTGGTTAGCATATTGTCGGTCATCGCAATCACAAAGGCGACCACCACCCCCAGGATCAGCAGGGTCATCATGGATTGGGCGACCGTGCGCACCCCTTTTTCAAAGGCCTTGCGGGTTTTGGGATATATGGCCGATGCCACCAAAAACGGACTGATCATCATCACAATGCCCAGCTGGATCACGGCATCAATCATATAGATGGGCAGTAGGATAAGCAGCAGGCCAAAGGCCAACATTATCAAAATCGACCCAATGACAACGTCCAGGTTCATTAACAGATACCACATCTGGTTTTTGCTTAGGACAACAAAATCCGCAACCAATCCAAAACGCGCCTTTGTTTCGCCCGTAAAGACCGTTGCGGAGCTTTTGAAGGCCTGAAAGCCCAGCATGGGCAGCACGCCCAGGGACTTTTGCATCCTGTCCAGCTGGCAACTCATGGCCTTACTGACCACACTGGGGTTATCGTTGATGGATCCGGTTTTGCCTTGCAGCGCCCGCTGTCCCGCGATGGTAGAGGGGCAGTCGGTAGCGCTGCCCATCAAATCGGGCGATTGTTTGTTAATAATTCTATCCTGCACCTGCTGCTGAATCCCGCTGCCGTAATCCATCAAAAAGGACATGACGGGGCCATAACCATAATCCCAAACAACATTCATATGGCTAAGCGTGGTTAGCACCAACAGGGTCAGCCCCAATCGCGATACAACAGCATTGCCAATCTTCTTGGCGCCATCGGCGGGACCAAAAGGCAACAACAGCTTAATCGCCTCCAGCAGCAGCCATACCGCCAAGGCCAAGGCCAAAATCTTTCTTAGGGCGGGCGCCAAAATCTCAAACATGGCGTTGGCGTACTCAACGCTGGTGTCAAACACCACCTCAAACAGCGGGCACAGCCAACAGGCGGTCATGCCAGGCAGATAGGATGAAACAGGGATATAGCCATTGGCGACGGCGATCATATCGCTGATCATGGTGCCAAGGTAATTAAGCCCTTGCCCCAAAGAGTTGCACATGTAACCACTAACTTTTTGAACCCAGTAAGCTTTATCACCAGGACCCCAAGCATCTACCATTTTTTGTATTAGGGCTTTTGTTTGCGGACTATTCTTGTCGCAAATATTTGGGGTATTCACGATATCATCCACAATACCCCTTTCGCATAATCGCCCCACACCAGCGATAAGATATTCCGTGGTGCTGGGGGAAGTTTGCGTGGATAGCCAAACACCGCCCCCAATAGACACTGACCCAACTGGCTTCGTGGGATTGGCTGAAGCGCCTAAGGATTGTGCCAAGGCGGCGCCGTTAAGACTTGCAGTGCCTAAACAGCCTGCAGCTAGGCCATTTCTGTAATTGTCCTTAAAATACCCTTCCTGAAAGGGGCCACAGTCCCATCTGCTTGGATTGGTGCATTTGCGGCAATTGATATCGCTGCCGCACTCTTGCCCATTAATGGCTAACAGTGCCTTCCCAATATTTGGGTGAAGACAATTAAGGCCAAAACCACCAGCACAGCTGTGCAATGGCGGAATGCTCGCATGCGCGCGTGTCGGCTGCGCCAGCAGGATCGCCAGCATGACAGCCGCCATCGCAATGCCCCTACGCCACAAACCCTGCACCCCTGCCCCGCTGAAACAAAAAACACCTGACCAGTCTAACGCGAAACTGTAATCTTTTTTATGAAATTTTTCTGAAGGCCGATGGGTGCCAGAAGGGGCATCCAGGCCAAACACTTATAACCCAATAAAATTATGGGCGAAACCGCTGTGGCCGTCCACAATTCTTTACCATGATCTTGCCAGAAAGTTTGCGTATTCTATCCTTCAATCTGTCGCACGGTGGCGGCAGCAATTTTGAAAAAAGGAATGACGATGCGCGGCAAAAAATTTTCGGCCATGGTGATGGCGGCGGTGATTCTGGTTGGCTGTACCAACACCCGCGGGGGCGGTGGCGGTAATGGCGGCATGAAGGAGGGGGTTGGAACCATCCTGGGCGGGGTTGGCGGCGCTGTCGTCGGTTCCCAATTCGGTAAGGGCAATGGCCAGCTGGCAATGGTGGCTACCGGCACGTTGTTGGGGGCATTTTTGGGCAATCAGATTGGTCAATCGCTGGATAAGGCGGATGCGATGTACGCCAACCGCGCCGCCAATCAGGCCTTTGAGACGGCACCTTCGGGCACCTCAACCGCCTGGCGTAACCCCGATTCGGGCAATTCGGGCACGGTTGTCCCCAAACCAGCCTATCAGGCATCGAACGGGGAATATTGCCGTGAGTTTACCCAGACTGTTAGCGTCGGTGGTCGCGCGCAGGAGGCCTTTGGCACCGCCTGTCGCCAACCGGATGGCAGCTGGCGGATTGTGCAATAGCAGCCTGAAAGCCTAAGCCAAGACTGCCCGCTACCATGAACGGCCCAATCGTTAATTATTGCGAACGCACCAGCGCCGCCTTTTGGGCGGAACCGATTAACGCCCTAACCAACCTAGCCTTTTTGCTGGCCGCCTATGGTGCTCTGCGGCTGGCGCGGCAGCATGTGCAGCCCTGGCAGTGGCGACGGGACTGGCCGATTGCCTGGCTGATTAGCCTGATAGCCATCATCGGGGTGGGCAGCAGCCTGTTTCACACCCTGGCAACCTTTGGGGCAATGCTGGCGGATGTTATACCCATTGCGGTCTATCAGGTCAGCTTTCTGGCGATTTACAGCTGGCGGATAGCCAAACTGCCCCCTTGGGCGGTGGGGGGACTGATTGTGCTGTTCCTGCTTAGCGGTTGGCTGATGGGGCAACTGGTGCCGCCCAGCCTGCATGAGCGGTTGAATGGCAGCCTGGCCTATGCCCCCGCCCTGCTGTTTCTGGTGGGGTTGGCGCTGTACCACCAGCGGTCGGGGGTGCTGCTGGCACCCTTCGCCCTGTGGCAGGCGATTGGCCTTTTCCTGCTTTCCCTGACCGCTCGCACCCTTGATTTGGTGGTGTGCGCACAGGTTCCGATTGGGATGCATTTCCTGTGGCATCTGTTGAACGCGGGCGTGCTGTACCTGACCATGCGCGCCCTGCTGCTGAACTGGCGACGCTTCACCTAAGCTTTGTCGGGATAGCGGCACCAGCGGGCAATGGGGCAGCGATCGCATTTCGGTTTGCGCGCGGTGCAGGTATAGCGGCCATGCAGGATCAGCCAGTGGTGGGCGTTTAGCAGGTAGGCGGGCGGGATGATGGCCAGCAACTGCCGCTCCGTCTGGTCAACATTGTTGGCATGGGTCAGGCCGATTCGGTTGCTGACCCGAAAAATATGGGTATCGACCGCCATGGTGGGCTGGCCAAAGGCGGTGTTCAGCACGACATTGGCGGTTTTGCGGCCAACCCCGGCCAGGGATTGCAAGGCTTCCCGCGTTTGCGGTACCTGCCCGTCATGTTGGGACAACAGCTGTTCACATAAGGTAATCAGGTTGGCGGCCTTGGTGTTGTAAAGCCCGATGCTTTGGATATAGGGCTTCAGCCCCTCAACCCCCAACCCCAACAGCGCGTGGGGGGTGTTGGCGATGGCAAACAGCTTAGCGGTGGCGCGATTAACCGCCGCATCGGTGCTTTGTGCTGACAGCACGACGGCCACCAGCAGGGTAAAGGGGCTGTCATACACCAGCTCGGTTTTGGGATGCGGGTTGGCGGCGGCGAAATTGGCGAAAATGGCCTGCACCGCGCTGGGGCTAAGCGGTTTGGTGCTGATGGGGGGTGATGGGGGGGATGCGTTCATCCTATTCGGCATGGCTGATTTGTTGGCAGCGGTCAAGCAGTGCAGATTGTGACTGTTTCTTGCGTGGCGGCTATCTGGCCATCGAATCAGGAAAAAGCGCTTAAGTCTTAAGCAAACCTTAACCAGGCCATGCGATCGTGAAAGCATTATTGTCACCTGCTTTCAATCGGTTTTCTGCATGTCTCACCCTGCCGTTATTGCATCGGCAAAGTCCGTTGCCGCGCCACAACGTCTGGAACTCACAGCGCTTTTAAGCCTTGAGGCCGCGGGCGATTTGGCCTTTTCCTGGGATATTGATGGGGATCAGTTGGATTGGGTTGGGGCGATGGAGGAATTTTTTGATCAGGATCTGCCAACCCCGGCCAGTATGGCGATGTTTGATACCCTGATGAGCGAAAGTGATGCCCTGACCCATCGTCAGGCTATTACCCGTCATTTGGCGCATGGCGATCGTTATGAATGCCAATACCGCCTGCATGGCCGCAAGGGTGCCTCCGTCTGGGTGCATGAACGTGGCCAGGTGAAATTGGATAGCGGCGGGCGGGTCACCCATGTTTATGGCACGATGCGCACGATTGACGAGCTGAAATCGCAAGAGGCTAAGCTGATTCAATATGCCGATTATGATGATATTACAGGTCATTATAACAAAAGACGGCTGCGAGAATCGTTGGATAAGGCGGTCAATTACGTTCAGCATTTTTCGACCACGGGCGCCTATTTGGTGGTAGGGATCGATCGTTTTTCGGTGATTAACGAATGCTATGGTTTCCGTATCGGTGACAAACTGCTGAATCGTGTAGCGCAACGGCTGCTGCACCATTTGCGGATTGCCGACATTATCGGGCGGGTGGATGGCGATCGTTTTGGCTTGATTCTGTACCATTGTACCGAAGATGAGTTGGTAGGCGCGGCCGAGCGCTTTATCCGCGTCATCGCGGAGGAGATTTTTAATACCGAGCAGGGAGCCA
>CAISOG010000075.1 GCA_903887035.1 uncultured Holosporaceae bacterium
AAACCCACCGGCGGCGAGTGGAATTATGATAAAGAAAATCGCAAGCCCCCAAAAGCTGGCATGACATCGCCGCCGCGTATTGCCCATAAAAAATCAGCGATTACTAAAGAAGTTTTGGCATTGGTCAAAGAGCGCTTTAGCCATCATTTCGGCACGCTTGAGCCATTTCATTACGCCGTCACGCGCCACCAAGCGCTGATGGAGCTTAATCATTTCATTGATCATTTGCTTCCAAATTTTGGTGATTATCAGGATGCGATGGTAGCGGGTGAGCCTTATCTATATCATTCCCGCATCTCCAGCTATCTGAATGCAGGATTACTCTTGCCGCTGGAGATATGCCAGCAAGCCGAAGCAGCCTATCGCGCAGGCAAAGCGCCACTCAATGCAACGGAAGGCTTTATCCGCCAGATTCTGGGTTGGCGCGAGTATATTCGCGGTATTTATTGGCACCTCATGCCAGAATATGGTGATCGCAACCGTCTAAATGCCACCCGCCCATTACCTGAATTTTACTGGGGTGCCCCAACACATATGTTTTGCGTGGCCGAAGCCGTCCGCCATACGCGTGATCATGCCTATTCGCACCATATTCAGCGCCTGATGATTACGGGCAATTTTGCCCTGCTTGCAGGGTTGGATGTAAAGGCGGTGCAAGAATGGTATCTGGCCGTTTATTCTGATGCGTATGAATGGGTGGAAATGCCCAACACGCTGGGCATGGCACTCTTCGGCGATGGTGGGGTGGTGGCCAGCAAGCCTTATGCCGCCAGCGGCAAATATATCCACCGCATGAGCAATTATTGTGAGAAATGCCAGTATGATCCCGATGAAATGACTGGCGAAAAAGCCTGCCCGTTTAATGCACTGTATTGGGATTTCTTAGTGCGCCACGAAAACATATTTCGTGGCAACCAGCGCATGCCGTATGTGTTTTCTACCTGGGATAAGTTTGCGCCCGAGAAGCAAAAGGCGATTCGCAGACAAGCGCAAAGCAGCCTGAAGAAAATGGCGGATGGTACGTTATGATTTATGTATTTTACGATAGAAACGGCTCAATCTAAAAGAAGTTTGGCGCACCCGACCCGCTGGCAACCGCCAGCCATAAAACAGATCGTTCGAATCGTAGCTATAGAAATCCGCCCAATCTGGTGCCCCTTAGACGATTCGCCCGCTGGCAACCGCCAGCCATAAAAAAGCTCGTTCGAATCGTTAGCGCGGCTAGGTCTTGGGAGAATTGGTGCACCCGAGACGATTCGAACGTCCGGCCTCTTCCTCCGGAGGGAAGCGCTCTATCCCCTGAGCTACGGGTGCAGGACACCATAAACCATAATTTGGGGATAACCAAGAGGGCAAAAGCAATTGATGGCGCGCGGGCTAATTTAACGGCTGTTACCGGTTCCGCCACGGCGACGGGTTTGGAAAGCGGCGTCGAGTTGGCTGTTACCGCTGCGCCCCTCATCCTGATGACCTTTGGAGAGATCTTGTAGCTGATAGCCTAAGGCCGCCAGACGATCACTGGGCTTGGCGGCGTTTTGCATCGGGTCGGTCATATCGGCGCTTAAGCCCTCGGCATGGGTGCCTTTTTTGCGGGCGGCGTCAACCATTTGTTGGGGAGCCAACCGCACCATATACTCATCATACAGCTTTTGGAATTCCAACACGGGCAAGTCGATGGCAATGGAAACCTTGCGCAGATAATTAAATTCATCCTTGCTAATGCCGCCACAACCCGCCACCCGCAGAAGCCCCAGCATCACCCGTTCCTTCATGGCTTTGGGCAGGTCGCGCACCTCACCCAGCTCCTTACCCACGATACGGGTTACCACCGCATTGGCGCCAGCGGGAGCCAATGTGACCGCCTCACGCAGCAGGTCTTTGACCGCCTCGGGCGGCAGCCCCGGAAAGCTAAAGGTGCTGGAAAAGGCCTCCAACTCCTCCTCATCGGCATGACCATCGGCCAGGCACAGGCGACCAGCATAGGTGGTGATGGCAATGGCAACGGTGTCGTTATAGGCGGCGCTGGAATCCACCTCTCCATACCCACCGTCGCCGCCCTCCATCACCTTGCGCAGCATGCCGCCCATCATGAGCCAGCGGAAACGGCGCTTTTTGCGGCGGGGAACGATACGGCCAAAAATTTCGCTGACAGCGCCAAACAGCCTGGCGGCACCTTCGGCAATTGCATCAATCATCTGATTTTCTCCATGTTAACGATTGGCCAGCTTCCAGGATTCCTGCATGGCATAGATAACCGCCGAGGGATCAATCAGCTGTTTGTTGTAGCGTAGCGTCCAGTGCAAATGGGGACCCGTCGCATGCCCCGTTTCGCCGACCGCGGCAATCACCTGCCCCGCCCGCACAACTTGGCCCGCCCGCACCCCAATGCCGCTAAGATGGCAATAGGTATGTTCCCACGCGCCGCTGACAATATCCACCTGCCAGCCACAGCCGCGATCATAACTAACCTCTTTAACCCGACCGGTTGCCCAGGCGCGCACATAGGCACCATGCGGCGCCGCCAGGTCAATGCCGTTATGAAATTGCCGCCGCCCCGTGCCTGGTCGATTGCGCCAGCCAAATCCACTGCTGATTCTTTTGAAGTTTTCAACAGGAAAGGATGTGTTGCGCCAGCTGCTAACCACTGAACCATCGGGGCGCAGCTGCACATCCAGCTCTGTATTGGCATCAGCGCGTGAGCATCCCCCCACCAACACCGCCAACAGCAACAGTGCAAGGCTAAGCGGCTTATAGAAGCTACCCACCAGGGGGATGTGGCCAAGGGAAAAAATCTTCATGGTTTAGTTAACCAAAGAAAATGCGCATTGACAAGGTTTTACACCAAAAAAGCTGCTGATACAGCTTTGCCAATTGGCCTGACTTTTGGCCTCGCCGTTAGGATTTTGTGATGAGAACCAAAGTTATGCACATGGTGTTAACCATAGCATAAGTGCCCTGCCCCAGCCCATAAAGTTTGTCAATAGGGGATGCCAACAGGAACGCATAAAAAATTTCTATTTGCAAAACAAAGCTTTGTAAAAACAGCCTGTAATACAGGCGGATGCCCCCAAGTGCCTGTTGTATAGGGGGTTCACCCCCATCCCATCACAGTTGCCCACAATGTTATCCACAGATTTCGTGGATATCTCGGAAAGACGGTTGAAGCATTGGCTGGCCATGCTACCTTACTGGTGAAACCCATCATCAACAACAGGTTAGACCGCTTGTCCACGCCGCCACCAACGCATCATCCCAGCATGGATACCGCATCCCCATCGCCTGAGCCGCGCGGGGGTGGGGTGATTGCCGTGGCCAGCCTGACGGCGGGGGTGGAGGTGATCCGTCGTTTCGCCGCCAGCCTAGAGCAGCAGCCAGGGGTCTATCGCATGTTGGATGCCAAAGGTGGGGTGCTGTATGTGGGTAAGGCGCGCAACCTGCCCAAACGGGTGCTTAGCTACACGGCGATAGCACGCCTGCCCCAACGGTTGCAGCGGATGGTATCGCTGACCACCGCCATGACTTGCACCGTCACCCGTTCAGAAACGGAAGCCTTGTTGTTGGAGGCCAGCCTGATTAAAACCCTGCGCCCCCGCTTTAACATCGTGCTGCGCGATGACAAAATGTATCCCTATATCTTGTTGGCGGGCGATCACGCCTTTCCCCGCCTGCAAAAATATCGCGGCAAGAAAGAAGGCAAAGGGATTTATATCGGCCCCTATGCCAGCGTCCAAAGCGTTGAGCAGGCGATGCTAACGACTCAAAAGGTTTTTGGCCTGCGCACCTGTGCCGATACGGTCTTTGCCAATCGCAGCCGCCCGTGTTTGCAGTATTTTATCAAACGATGCAGCGCCCCCTGCGTTGGCTATATCAGCCCGGATGACTACGCCGCCAAGGTGACCGAGGCGCAACAGTTTCTGACGGGCGATAGTGGGCAATTGCGTGAACGGCTGGTGCAGGAAATGGAGCAGGCTAGCCAAGCGCAAGCCTATGAACAGGCCGCTTCCCTGCGCGATCAGCTAAAGGCGATTTCCTGGCTGGAAAGCCAGCAGAGTGTGCATGTGCCAGGGTTGGATCACGCCGATGTGGTGGCAGGCTATAGCGCGGGCGGATGGGCGGCGGTGCAGCTGTTCTTTATTCGTCATGGCCGCCATGTTGGTAACAGCAGCCATCTGTTGCGCCAGCCGCCCGATGTGCCTCTGCCAGACTTGCTGGCCAGCTTTTTGGCACAGTTCTATGAGCAGTGGCCTGCCCCGCCGCAAATCCTGATTACCCCCTTGCCGACCGATGCGACGCTGGTGGCGGAGGCGTTAAGCCTGCAGGCGGGGCATAAGGTGGCCTTGATGCAACCGCAGCGGGGGGCGAAGGCCGACCTGCTGGCGCAAACCCTGCTGAACGCCCGCCAGGCGCACCAGCGCAAGCAGCAGGAGGATAGCGTTTTTGCTGAGCAACTGCTGCTGCTGCAACAGCGGTTCGGCCTGCCGCATCCCCTGAGCCGGGTTGAGGTTTATGACAACAGCCACCTGCAGGGGGATCAGGCCTTAGGGGCGATGATCGTGGTCGGGGTGGAAGGGTTCCAGAAAACCGCCTATCGCCGTTTTAACCATACGGGGCGGGTGGCGGATACCCGCGACGACTACGCCATGATGCGGGCAACCCTGCAAAGGCGGTTGCGGGCAATTCCTAAGATAGGGAATGAGGACAACACCGTAGATCCCTCTGCGCTAGCCGACCTGCCGCAACTGTGGCTGATTGACGGCGGTAAGGGGCAGTTGCATGAGGCGGTGGCGGTGCTAGCGGAATGGGGGCTTAGCGCCGCGATTCAGGTGATTGCGATTGCCAAGGGGGTGGAGCGGGATAAGGGGCTTGAGCGGTTTTTTATGCAAGACGCGGCGGGCGTGACCCAGGAAGTGATGTTGGAAGAAGCCAACGACAATCCGCTGCGCTATTTCCTGCAACGCATTCGGGATGAAGCCCATCGTTTCGCCATTACCGGCAACCGCGCCGCCCGCCAGCTGAACGCGAGGCGATCCCATCTGGATCAGTTAAAGGGCATCGGCCCCGCCCGCCGCAAGGCCTTGCTGCAACATTTTGGCTCGCTGCGCCTGCTAACCCAGGCGGGAGTTGAGGATTTGGCGCAAGTCAAGGGTATCAGCCGCACCCTGGCACGCCAGCTGCACCAACAACTGCATCCTGAGTTGGAGTAACGGTGAGGCTGTCACCCCGATAGCGCAACTACTTACCAGGATTTAGGCGCTCAAACAGTTCCTTGCCCATGACAAAGGCAACGCTTTTGCGCACGCCCGTCTGCACCTTTTCGCCGCTACGGGGATTGCGGGTCAGGCGGGGGGCGCGTTCCTTAACCGAAAAGGTCGCAAATCCGCGCAATTCAATCCGACGACCCGCCACCAGGGCTTGCCCCATTTGATCAAAAGTCAGACGAACCACCTGATCCAAATCCTGCTCCCGCAGTTGTGGGAATCGGGCAGCCAATTGCTTAACCAGCTCTGAACGGGTCAGATTCGAAACGTCTTTTGTTACCATTGCGCTTCACCAAAGTTGTTAGAAGGTTCAAAAAAACTGTGGCGGGGGATATGCCCCCCGCCACAACCTATCAGAAAATTAAGCGTCACTGTCACTTTCTTTTGCGGCGTCATCGGCTTTTTTGGCTTTGGTAGCCTTGCCTGAATCCGATTTGGCGGCCGCAGCCTCCGTTTTCTCTTTGGCTTTGCTCATCGCTACGCCCAGAATGTCGCCAAGGCTGGCACCGCTGCTGGTGGTACCATATTCTTCCAGCGCTTTACGCTCTTCCTCTAGCTCCAGTTGCTTCACGGACAGCTGAGTCTTTTTGCCGGTGGCATCATATTGGGTGATGACAGCGTCCAACTTCTCACCAACGGCAAAGCGATCGACCCGCTGTTCGTTTTTCTCACGCGATAGCTCGCCTTTTTTAATAAAGCCTATTTGGTTGTCACCAAATTTGACCTCAATACCGCCATCGGTCAGCTGGCTAATCACTGCGGTAACCACCACACCTTTTTTCAGGCCGGCCGAGGATCCCTCGCCACCTTGCCTACCGGCATGGGAACCACCCTCTGCATCGCTGGCTGAACCTTTTGCATGGGCAGGGCGATCGCCCGATAGTTGTTTGATGCCCAGGGCAACCCGCTCTTTACTGGGATCCATTTCGATGATTTTGGCCTGAATCTCTTGGCCTTTGCTGTAGGTTTTCAACAGCTCCTCACCGTTGCGTTCCCAGCTCAGGTCATTCATGTGAATGATCCCTTCCATATCGGGGCCAACCTCAACAAACAAGCCAAAGTCGGTGATGTTTTTGATCGGCAGGGTCATGACCTCACCAACCTGGTGGGCATTGGCAAAGTCTTCCCATGGATTCTGCTGGCACTGTTTATAGCCCAGGCTGATGCGGCGTTTGGCCAAATCAACATCCAACACCATCACCTCAACGGTTTGACCGATAGACAACAGGCGGTTAGGCGCAACATTCTTTTTCGTCCAGCTGAGTTCGGAAACGTAAATCAACCCCTCAACCCCAGGTTCCAGCTCAGCAAATGCACCATAATCGGTAATGTTGGTGATTCTGGATTGCAGACGCTGGTTGGCGTGATAGCGGGTTTCAATACCATCCCATGGGTTGGATTCCAGCTGTTTCATGCCCAGGCTGATGCGCTGATTTTCCTGGTTGTATTTAATGACCTGCACCTGCACCTGTTGGCCAATGCTCAACACCTCTGATGGGTGGTTAATCCGACGCCAGGAAATGTCGGTGATGTGAACCAGACCATCGACGCCGCCCAAGTCAACAAAGGCACCGTAGTTGGTGATGTTTTTCACCGTACCGGTCATGATCTGACCTTCTTTCAGCGCACCGATGATTTCGTTGCGGCTTTCGGCACGCGATTCCTCCAACACGGCGCGGCGGGACACCACGATGTTGCCACGGCGGCGATCCATTTTTAGAATTTGGAACGGCTGCACCTTACCCAATAGAGGGCTAATGTCTTTGGTGGGGCGAACATCGACTTGGCTGTTCGGCAAAAAGGCAATGGCACCGGAAAGGTCAACGGTGTAACCACCCTTAACCCGACCATTGATAACGCCCTCAACCCGCTGTTGCTGTTCAAAAGCTTGCTCCAGGATAATCCAGGATTCTTCACGACGGGCGCGTTCACGGCTAAGCACCGCCTCACCCTGACGATCTTCCAGGCGTTCCACATAAACGTCAACGATGTCACCAACTTGCAGCTCCACCAGGCCGTTCACATTGGCAAATTCCTTCAGCGACACCCGCCCCTCAGATTTCAATCCAACATCGATAACGGCGGAATCTTTTTCCAGGCTGATGACCAAGCCTTTTACAACGGAACCTTCCAATTGTTGGCCGGGCTTAATAACCTCGTCCAACATGGCGGCAAAATTTTCAACGGGAACTTGGGTTTGGGTGTTAAGTGACATGGTTGAGGGTGAGTCCAAAAGTTAAGGTTGCACAATAGGAAGGAAACTATAAATCAAGTGGTTGCCCATGCCAAGCCCTAAAATGGGGGTTACTGTAGGCTACCGCCTGTGCGGTTAACTCGGCGGGCGTGACCCGACTGTTATCCAGCACTTGGCCTGCAGCAGCGCGGCTGGCGGCCATTTGTGCCGCATCGCTGGCATCGCGGGCGTGAATATCGGCCAGGATGCGTTCTACTGTCGGTTGGGCTGCTGTTGGTTGGCTATTGGTGGTGGCCGCAGCATTGGCCAAAGCCAGCTGTTGCAACTGGCGATGGCGCCGCTCTGCCCGCACCTGGGCATCGGCAATGATGAACAGCTTCACCTGCGCCTGCGGGGCAATCACGCTGCCGATGTCGCGGCCTTCGATCACCGCACCCATGACCGCGCCTGATGGATCGCCCGCCTGATGCGGCGGATGCAGCGCAAAATCCACCTGCAACTGGCGCAGGGCTGCCCGCACCGCCGGCATGGCCGCCACCAGGCTGGCCGCGATGCTGACATCCTCCGCCCGCAACTGCGCCTGATAGTCCAAATCCTGCAGCGGTTCCAGGCGCAGCTGGCTGGCGACGGCGGCGGCCTGGTCGGGATCCAGCTGTTGCCGCAACGCATCGGGGCTTAGCCTGACCGCGCTGCCTGCAGGCGTCAACAGCGCCAGGCCAACGGCGCGGTACAACAACCCCGTATCCAGATGCGCCAGGCGATAATGGCTTGCCAATCCCCTAGCCAACGTGCCCTTGCCACTGGCGGCGGGGCCGTCAATCGCAATGATAAAGGGGGCTGCCGATTGCTGCACCATTGCCGATTGCACCACCACCCCTTAGACCAATTGCAACCTTGCCCCTAACTGTTGGAACAGAGGCACAAAATTGGGAAAACTGGTCAGAACTGGGCGAACATCATCAACCTGCACCGGTTGCTGGCTGGCCATGCCCATCACCAAAAAGCTCATGGCGATGCGGTGATCCAACTGTGCCAGGATGGTGGCGCCACCCGGCACCCCCGCCGCGCCGCAACCAACAACATGCAGGTCGTCACCCTCAATCCGCGTGGTCACGCCGCACAGGCTGAGCCCCTCGGCTGCAGCGGCCAGGCGATCGCTTTCCTTCACCCGCAACTCGGCCAAGCCGCGAAAAACGCTGGTGCCCGTGGCAAAGGCCGCTACCACCGCCGCTATCAGATACTCATCAATCATGCTGGGGGCACGGCTGGCGGCAATATCCACCGCCCGCAACGGCGCGTGGCGCACGACGATGTCGGCGACAGGCTCCCCCCCCTGTAGGCGCGGGTTGATCAGGGTGATATCCGCCCCCATTTCCTGCAGCATGGTGATAAAGCCGATGCGCAGCGGGTTGGTGCTGACCCCCGTTAAGGTCAGGGCGGAGTCAGGCACAATCGCCGCCGCGCCCAACAAAAAGGCGGCGGAGCTGGGATCGCCAGGAACCGCCAGGTTAAGGGGGCTAAGCGCGCCCATCGGCCGCTGAATCGACCAGGAGACCCCCTCATGCGTGTGTTCCTGGTGCAAATCAACCCCCATGGCGTGCAACATCCGTTCGGTATGGTCGCGGGTGGGTTCGGGCTCTATCACCACGGTGGTGCCATTGGCGCCCAGCGCGGCCAGCAGAATAGCCGACTTCACCTGCGCCGATGCGACGGGCAGCTTATAGCGTATCGCCTGCAACGCGCCATCACTGCGCATGGTCAGCGGCAGGCGGTCGCCCGAACGCCCCAAAAATTGAATGCCCATTTGTTTAAGCGGGGTCAGCACCCGCCCCATCGGCCGCTTGGAAAGGCTTTCATCGCCGCCAAAGGTCACGGTGATGGGATAGGCGGCCAGCAAGCCCATCAACAGACGGACGGCGGTGCCCGAATTGCCGAGATCCAGCACTTGCGCCGGTTCCTGCAAGCCAGCCTCACCCATGCCATCAACCTGCCAATGGCCATCGCCCAGGCGTTTGATGGCTACCCCGCAGGCCTGCAGGGCGGCGGCGGTTGCCAACACATCCTCCCCCTCCAACAGACCCGTAAACTCGCTGCGGCCAGCCGCCAAGGCCGCCAACATCAAACAGCGGTGGGAGATGGATTTGTCGCCCGGCACCGCCACCGTGCCTTGCAGCGCGGACGCCCCCGCAGAACGATAGGGTTGGGGAACAGATTGGGATAAAGGATCGGTACGCATACCCACAGTCATACGCTGGCAAAGCCATGCACGTCAAACCCAAATGGTGGCATGCGGTTCTGCCTGCAAGAAACAGGATTTGATTGGCCAAGCGGGCACAAATCTTATGATGGGATGCGGGGATTAGCGTTGCGCTTAAAGGGTTAGGTGTTGGGCAGCATGGGCAACAAGCTCTAAGACATCCCCAACATCGGGCGGGGTTATCGTAGCAACTTCTGTTCCCACAACCTCCCCTGGAGTACCCGCATTATCCATATCACCCGCAGGTTGTGCAGTAACCTCCAGCAAATCGCTGACATCTAGTACTAGGCTTTCTGGATCCAAATTTTCCTCAACGGGAATGATAATTAGTTGTTCGGGATTAATACCAGAAGCTAGCGTTTCTGGCTCTGGTGCTTGCACAGATGTAGCCTGTGCCGATAAATCCCCAGACGACATTTCTGTGTAACCAGCCTGTGCTT
>CAISOG010000076.1 GCA_903887035.1 uncultured Holosporaceae bacterium
TGTCACGATCTCTGTGATACGGTGCTCATGTACGTCTATGTACACTCCCGTTCCGTTTCTCGACCTCGTAACATTTTCGCAGGCTGTATATTTCTAAATTGAAACAACTATAGCTGAACTACAATTCCGTTTGGCAGTCGGTTTGGCAGGCTTAACGATTGACGGGCATCCCTGATGGGGGCACCAACTGCTGAAAAAGGGTTTTGAGAATTGGCAACGCCTGGCGGTAGTGATGATCAGCCTGAACTTTGGCGATAGAAGCTTTGGAGAATTGTTGGCGCAAGGTTGGATTTTCAATCAATCGGCTGATGCCCTCCGCCATCGCCCATGGATCATTATCTTTGACAATCAGCCCCGTTTGATTGGGGGCAATCAATTCCTGATGAAAACGCGACTTACCAGTGACCGTCGGCAATCCCGCCGCCAAGGCCTCAAGCAGCGCGTAATTCTGACCAGGGTTAAGGGCTGGCCAAACGAAAACATCGGCGGCGCCGAAATAATGATGATGGACGGCATCAGCACTCACATTATAGCTAAACACTGTTTGGGCGGGCAGCCCTGCAAAAGCCTCCCGCACAAGATCCAATTTTGACCCACTGCCTAGAATCATTAATTGCCAGGGCGGATCCTTAATCATGGCCAGGCCTTCGGCAAGCAATTTAAAGCTGTCCATGACCAAGCCAGATTGAAATGGGGCAACAGCCAACAGCCAAATTTTGTTGGGATCCATACGAAATTTCTTGGCAACTTCCTGACGGCTGGCATGATGGTTGTGACGGGCAGCTATATAATCTTCGGGAGCAATAAAAGGCTTTAATGAGATCAATTTGTTGCGTTGTTCGGCTATAGGAACGAACATTTTTAGCATCTCATAATTTTCAGCGCTCTGGTTAATGACCTTGCTAGCCTTGCCGATAGCCTCAACAATTTGCTGATATCCATCACGCCAAAATCCGCTTACTTCTTCGGGAAAAACGGCAGGATTTACCAAGAGATAGGGTATCTGCAACTCCTGGCAAACATGCATCCCAACCCAATCGGGCGCCTGATGATAGGGCTGGATAGTTATCCACAGTTTTGGGCGTTTGTCGCGTAACCGCGCCAGCCATTGATTGGCCAAACGGTCAGCATGGCTAAGGGCTAAGTTGCGAATGCGGTCTTGTTGATATTTATGGGACCCCGAATAAAGCGTGCAAAAATCGCTACCTTCTTCAATCTGTACACCCAACGCGTTCAAGACGTCGCGCCATGCCAGGTACCAACGCCAGTCCAGCATGCTTTCCTCAGTTGAGGTATCGCTGAGCGGGGTATAGAGGGCAATACGCATGGGCACAGGCTAACAGTAGGAAATCGCCGCACAGGCAAACTATCTTGAACAGCAGCCAATCGTTTTTTAACCCAAGGCTTGGCATGGATTAGCAATTGCGACTGACCGCTTCCACGATTATGATCGCACTTTGGTTAAGAGTTGGTTAGAAGTGCATACAGAACCAATCAACAGGAGCATGGCGCGACACATGAATAAGATGGCAAATAAATTTTCTAAATTTGGGTTGGTGGCAATGGGCAAGCTTGGCCTGGTTATGGCCATTTTTACATTCCTTCTATTGGCGGGCAGTATTACGCAAGGCTGGGCAGCGACCGAGGTGGGATCAAACCTGAAACTGTACAAACCAAGTAAGGTCAACAACCAACCCGTGGTGCTATTATTCTCACCCAAAAGTGGCTGGTCACAGGAAACCGAAACCGTAGCGCGGCAGTTTAACCAGTTGGGCTATGGCGTGGTGGGGGTAAACAGCCGCAGCTTTATGGCGGGTGGCGATGGCCATAACACAGCCAACTCATCCTCCAGCTGCAACGCCCTGCGCGATCAGGCGATAGCGTTGGGTCAGCAATTTGGTCAGCGCTGGCAACAGCCGGCCGCCCAACCCCCCATCCTGGCGGGTCTGGGTGAGGGTGCCAATTTGGCGCATCAGCTGTTACGCACCGCGCCCGCCGGCCAGTTTGCGGGGGGCGTTGGTATGAACTATTGCCCCAATTTGCGCCTAAGCCGCAGCCCTTGTGAGGGGGCGGAGCCAAGCCCGCTGGCAGTCAGCAATTCATGGCTGGTGATTAATGCGCCGCGCCCCTATGACTGCCAGGTCATCAACTATGAAAAAAGCGCGTTGCGGCCATTCAAAAAAGCGCGCCTGTTGGAATTGGACAGCGTAACCGATGATTGGCAGCCGTTGTCCAGCTGGCGCAATCCCCTGAAAACCAATTTGCAGTGGTTGTTGTCGCAAACCACCAAACCCAGCTATGCCCAGGTGCAGGAGTTGGATGGCCTATCGCTGGTGGAAATTCCTGCATCATCGGTGGGGAACAGCGCCGCCGCCCCAAACCCTGGCTCAACAACCAACAACGCCTCCACCACCACAACGCCCGCTAACAGTCCGCAAGCCAATAACGGCGCGCTGGTGCTGATCGTCAGCGATATCAGCGGTTGGACAGCGCGGGAGCAAGCCTTGGCCGAAGCCCTAACCCAACAGGGTGCCAGCGTGATTGGCTTTGATTGGTTGCGGTACTTATGGGCTGGCCGCACCGCTGAGCAGGGGCAGATTTATCTGGAGCGCACCATTCGCCATTACCTGGGCGTGCGGCAACGGGATCGCATCCGCCTGATTGGGATTGGTGCAGGGGGTGGCGCCCTGCCCGTGCTGGTCAACCGCCTGGCGGAGGATGTCAAGCCGCGCATTCAGTCGGTGGCGCTGTTGTATCCTGCCGCCGATGCCTATATCGCCACGCCATTGCCCGGGTGGAGCAATCAACCGCTAAGCCATGTGGTGGTGCGGCCAGAATTGGAAAAATTGCCCGCCAGCTTGCGCTGTTTTTCCCAGAGTGCTTCCGACAAAACCGCCGCCGCCGATGCCTGTCAAGGTTTGAACAGCCCAACCCGTCAGTCTCTACCGCTGCCGATGGTGGCCACCCCACCCGCCACCAAGGCGGGTAAAACCGCTAAAAAAGCTGATAGCGGCGGGGAACCCACCGTCGATTGGGCGGCATTGGCCAGTCAAATTCTGGCGCCTTAGGCCATTGGCAATCGTGCCACCGCAATCGCCTCCATGCGAAAACCATCCAGCGCTAATCATCACAGGGCTGGCCGCAAGGCGTGGGCAGCGGCTGTTGTGGCAGGGGGTTGAGGCGCATTGGCAAGCGGGGCAGGCCGTCTGGCTGCGCGGCGCCAATGGGGTCGGCAAAACCACGATGCTAGAGATTCTGGCGGGCTTGCGGCAACCGTTGGCGGGCACTGTTGCCTGGTCAACCAGCCAGGGAAGCTTTGAGGGTGATGCGACGGTTAACCCCACCACCCTGCTGCTGGGGCATCGTCACCCCCTGCACCCCCATTTGACGGTGGTTGAAAATTTGCGCTATTGGCAACGGCTGTGGCATTTGCCAAGCAAGCCATCTGGGCAACAACAGCTATCACCGCCCCCATCCCCCCCGCCTAATCTGGATGCGCTGTTGGCCAGCTGGCAGTTGCAGGTGGCGGCGACGCAATTGGTTGGCACCCTATCGGCGGGGCAACGGCAACGGGTTGGGCTGTGCCTGCTATCCGTACTGCCTTGGCGCCCCGTGTGGCTGCTGGATGAGCCCGCCACCGCGCTGGATCAAACGGGGGTTGGCCGATTGGTGCAATGCCTGCAGGATCATGTGGCGGCGGGCGGGCTGTGCCTGTTTACCAGCCATCAACCGCTGCCGCTGGCGGCCACGATTTGGGAATTGTCATGATGGCATATTTTGGCCAGCAATTGTGGATGCATCTGGGGCGTGAGGGGCGATTGATGCAACGGCGGCTGGCCGACAGCCTGCTGCCCACCGCATTTTGGTGGTTGTTGTTGGGGTTGCAGGCGTTTTTGCTAAGCGGGTGGGACATACCGTCCAGCATTGCTGGCCTGCTGCCTGGATTGCTGCTGTGGGGCAACCTGCTGCTGACCACGTTGTTGGCGGGCGATCGGTTGTGGCGGGTGGACAGCGCCAACGACAGCCTGAATTTCTGGCGCCAGAGCGGATGCCGCCTGAGCCTTTTGTTGCTGGCTAAGCTGTTGGCGTTATGGGGATTGCTGCTGATCAACCTGCTGCTGCTAAGCCCGCTGCTGCTGCTGGCCTTTCCGATTGGTCATCAACCGCTGGGGCTGATGGCGGTGATGGGGTTGGCCGCCTCCCTGATAATCGGCAGTCTGGGGCTGGCGGCGCTGTGCAGCATGGTCAGCGCGCTGCTGTTAGGGTTAGAGCAGGATGGCGCGGGGGCGGCCGAAGGCGGTGGTGGTGGTACGGGGCTGATAGGCCTGCTGGTGCTGCTGCCGCTGGCGGTACCCCTGCTGGTTGGCGGGATGGCGGTGTGGGCCACCCTGACCGACACCAGCAACAGCCCCGCCGCCATGCTGCAATCGTTGGCTTGGCAGTTGGCGTTAAGCGTCCTATACCTGGTGGTTGTACCCCTGGTTGGGGGGCAATGGCTGACGCTGAGTGATGACGGCTAGCCAATCCCTCCTCTATCCACCCTTACCCATATCACCCTAACCCACGCCCTTTGTTCAGAGCCGCCGCCCTTGATGTTCGCCGTCACCCCCCGACAATTAACCCGCTGGCTTAACGCCGCCTATCCCTGGCTGGTGGCGGTAACGCTAATCGCTTTTGCGGTGGGGCTGACCCAATCGCTATGGCTATCGCCGCCCGATTATCAACAGGGGCAGGCGGTACGGATTTTGTATGTGCATGTGCCGGCCGCCTGGCTGTGTAGTATGATTTATGCCGGCATGGCGTTGGCGGCGGGGCTGGCCATCGTTTATCAAGCGCCGCTGGGCTATTTAATCTGCCAAGCGGCCGCCCCAATTGGCCTGACCATGACGGGGCTAACGCTGATTACGGGCGCGCTGTGGGGAAAGCCGATGTGGGGAACCTGGTGGGTGTGGGATGCCCGTTTGACCAGCGTCTTCGTGCTGTTTTTCCTGTATCTCAGCTATATGCTGGTGGCGGCGCAGGGTGGCGGCCAGAGTCAAAGGCAGCAGGGGACACATCAGGGGGTATTGGGGCGCGGGCAAAAGATTGGTGCCTGGCTGTTGGTGTTGGGCGCGATTGATTTACCCCTGATACGGTTTTCGGTCGAATGGTGGCAAACCCTGCATCAACCGGCCAGCGTGCTGCGCCGTGGTGGGGTGGCCATGCCGGGCAGCATGCTAAGCCCCCTGTTATGGATGGCGTTGGCCTATAGCGGTTATGGCCTGTTGCTGTTCCGTTGGCGCCTGCTGACCCTGTTGCGCCAGCATAAGCAGCGGGCGGCCAGTTGGCGCCTCATGCAACCCCCGCCCCCGCCACAGCCCAAGCCTAACCAGGATTCCGCATTATGATGACCACTCCATACTTCGGCTATATCCTGTCGGCCTATGGGGTCAGCGCGTTCGCCCTGTTGGCGCTGGGATGGCACAGCTGGATCAACTGGCGCCGCAGTCAGCTTGAACCGACCGCCGATGGGATGACCGATCAGCCTGGCGCAGAAGATCTTCCAACCCAAAAAGAGGCTAATCCGCATGAACAGGGCTAACCCCCGCCGTTGGTTGCCACGTCATCGCCGCCTGGCCACCCTGATCGCGGTGGTGTTGGGCGCGTTAACGGTGGGCAGTGTGTTGGCCTGGCAATTGCGCGGGTCGTTGGTGTATTTCCAAACCCCCAGCAAGGCTTTGGCGGCGGGTATGGTGCCCCCTAAGACAGCGGGCGGCACCAATCATAGCGTCAGCTATCGCAAACAACGGTTGGGGGGCATGGTAAAGGCTGGCAGTATTCAACAGGATGCCGACCAACCCGTCACCCGCTTTGTGGTGACGGATGACCAGGCCGAATTGCCCGTTCGTTATCGTGGGGTGCTGCCCGATTTGTTTCGCGATGGCCAGGGGGTGATTGCCGAGGGGCGCTTTGATGAGCAGGGAGTGTTTCAGGCCAGCCAGCTGTTAACCAAACACAGCGAATACTACACCCCGCCCGGCATGCCATCGGCCAAGTGAATTTAAAGGCAATTCATAAAAAACACTGAAAATTGCAAAAGATTAGCTTTTGCTCTTGCACCCAAAAGAATCTTAAAATATGGTTAATCATGAATTCATGTTCTAAGGATAAATACATGACTGACATCAGCAGCTTTGAGGTTTTCTCAATCGCCAGAAATGCTCGTGGAATGAGCCAAACTGAGCTTGCGGAGAAGGTTGGCATTACTCAAAGCATGATTTCTAAGATTGAGAATGGCACGGCAAAGCCAGCCCCTGATAATCTTGAAAAAATTGCTCAAGTCTTAGAATACCCTGAAAGTCTTTTTATTGGTGAACACACGGTTCGCGGATTGCCATCTAGCGTCCATCCCATGTGGCGGCGGGCGCAAAACCTTGATTCGAAGATTGCAGAACGCTTGTTGGGGTTGGTCAACGTTTTTCTCTGGCGCCTTGAAATTTTGTTTGACAATCAACCACCCCCTTTGAATCTGCCGCAACACAGTTGTGATAATCCAATCAGTGCCGCCCAGCAGATTCGAAAGCATTGTTCGATCCCTGCGGGAGCGATCGGGGATCTGACGACGGTTTGTGAGTCATTGGGTATTGTTGTCGTACATACCGATTTATCGAATGCAGGCGCGGATGGATTAAGCCTACGCACCAAACAACTGCCAGCTGTTATCATTCTCAATAAACGTATGCCTGCTGATAGGATGCGATTCACCCTGGCTCATGAATTGGGTCATTTGGTTATGCACCAAACACCAAATGGGGAGATGGAGAAACAGGCCAATGAATTTGCCGAGGAACTGTTGATGCCAGCTAGCGACATCAAGGATGATCTTGCCGTTAGTCAGTTGATTGACTTATACCGCCTAAAGCCCATTTGGCGAGTCTCTATCGCGGCCTTGCTGTATCGGGCTCAAAAACTGGAGGCGATTGAAAAATCCAAAGCTTCTTATTTTTGGCGTCGTCTTCAGCAGTTGGGGATTCGGTCTAAGGAACCGCCCGAGCTGGACTTTGATGGTGAACCAACAAACCTTTTCGATGGATATATCGAGAATTGGTACAAAAAATTTGGCAGGGAAATAGACCGATTTTCGCAGCACTTTTTGTCGCTGCCAGAAAAAATTGGCGAATTTTCCGACCTACCACTCAAACTAGCGCGAGGGTCAATGGCCAGCTAGGAAAGAAATTACCGCCCAATTTTTAACGGGAGTCAAGCACTGGGCGGTAACGTTCAGTCTTGGGATGGGGTACAAACCAAAACTTGAGATTAGACCCTCAGTTTTCAGGTTAGCACCTTTTTCCGTCTGATCAAGTCTTGATTCCGCAGTGCAATAAGGAATAATTCTATGCACAAACCACCATTAACCAAAACTCGTGTTTTTTCACGTTATATAACTGTAAAAGGCAAGAGGATATATCACCCCACGGGTGGTGTGTTCACCTGGCTTGCCCCTACTGGTAAAAAGTAGGAGCGAATAGGAGAGGGGAGTGGGCTTCGGCCTGCTCCCCTTTTCTTATGAGGGCTTCTCCCTCCCCAAAACCAACAGTGGAGGTGAGTAAAGGTCAGCTAACATACGATATTCTTTTCGTCTGTTTTTTCTACTCTTTAACCCAACCACCAACCACCCACACCCACACCCTAACGCAGTGCCCTGCGGAACAGGTGTTTTAAGCCCTCCACCAGCAGGAAATAGGCCAACACCGCCACCGCCAGGAAGGCCAGAAAGCTGGCAGGCAGGGGGACAAGGCCGAACCAGCCGCCCACCGCCGTAATGGGCAGGATCAACGCGATGGCCGCTATTGAAAAAGCCGTCACCAGCAATAGGGGATGGGGGGCGGATCGAAACAGCGGCTTGCGGGTACGAATGGCAAAGATAATCAGGGTCTGGGTCACCATCGATTCCATGAACCAACCGGTCTGAAACGATGCCTCGGCGCCGTCAAACAGCCTGAGCAAGACGTAGAAGGTCAGAAAGTCAAACAGCGAGCTGGCGGGGCCAAACACCCACATAAAGCGTTTGACGCGGCCAATATCCCAATGCACGGGTTTGGCCAACGCCTCAGGATCCACCCGATCAAACGGCACCGCCGTTTGCGACAGATCATACAACAAATCGTTCAACAACACCTGTATCGGCAACATCGGCAAAAACGGCACCAACAGGGCGGCGCCCGCCATGCTGACCATATTGCCAAAGGTGGAGCTGGCACCCATTAGGATGTATTTTTCGGTGTTCAGCACCGCCCGTCGCCCCTCCAGCACGCCGCCATGAATGACCGACAGGTCATGTTCCAACAGGATGATATCGGCCGCCTCTTTCGCGACATCGGTGGCGCCATCGACCGAAATGCCGACGTCCGCCATATGCAGGGCGGGTGCATCGTTGATGCCATCGCCCAAAAAGCCCACGGTGTGCCCACGCCGTTGCAAGGTGGCGATGATGCGGCTTTTTTGTTGGGGGGTAACGCGGCAAAAGGCCTGCGCCTTATCAACCGCGGCAAACAGCGCCTCGTCATTCATCTGCGCCAGCTCATCCCCCGTGATGATCCGCCCGACATCAAAATTCAACAGGCCGCAAACATGGCGCATCACCAGCTCATTATCGCCGCTGATGATCTTCACCTGGATACCATCGCTGGCCAGCTCCTTCAGCGTGGCGGCAGCATCCATTTTCGGCGGATCCAGAAAGACCGCAAAGCCCGCAAAGATCAGCTCACTCTCATCCGTAACATGGGCGGTAGTCTGGTCAGCCGCCACCGCGCGATAGGCGATGCCCAGCACCCGAAAACCTTGCGCCCCCAACGCATTAAACTGTGCCATAAAGCGTTGGCGCGCCTTAGCGTCCAACGGAACAGCCGTGGCAGCAGTCAATCCCAACCCCACCCCCGCCGTAGCATCCGCCGCCGCCTCATACTGGCTAGAGCATTGCAGGATGTCTTCGGGCGCGCCCTTAACGATCAGCAGGCGTTGGCTGGCACTGGCAACCAGAACCGACAGGCGGCGGCGTTCAAAGTCAAAGGGCACCTCATCAATCCGTTGCCACCCCGCCATGTCCAGTTGGCCTTTATCCACCACAGTTTGATCCAAAATCGCCTGATCCAGCGGGGTTTTGGCGCCCGATTCAAAATGGCTGTTGAGATAGGCCAGGGTCAGCACGGCTAGGCTGGGTTGCCCACTGGTATCCAACGCTTTTTCTAGGCGGATTTCGGCGGCGGTCAGCGTGCCGGTCTTATCGGTGCACAGCACGTCCATCGCCCCCAAATTGTGCATGGCGGGCAGGTGCTTCACGATCACCTTATTGGCGGCCATCCGCCGCGCCCCCCGCGCCAGGGTGATGGTGACAATCATCGGCAGCAGCTCTGGCGCTAGGCCGACAGCCAGCGCCAGCGCGAACAAAAAGGATTCCAACATCGGGCGATCGAAACTGACGTTGATCAGCAGCACGAACAGCACCATGACGATGGCAACGCGCAGCAGCATCAGGCCGAACCGTTCCACCCCGCGTTCAAAATTGGTGGGGGTATGGCGGCTGGCCAACTGCCCCGCCAGATGACCCAGTTGGCTAGTCTGCCCCGTGGCGACCACCACCATTTGCGCGCTGCCGCTGATGACTGAGGTGCCCATAAAGACGGCATTCACCGCCTCATCCAGATTTTGCACCGCCTGGGGCAGGTCGGGGCTGTGTTTTTCGGCGGGAAAGGATTCGCCGGTCAGCAGCGATTGGTTGACATACAAATCTTTAGAAGCCATCAGCCGCCCATCGGCGGGCACCAGCTTGCCAGGCGACAGCTGCACCACGTCACCAGGCACGAGATCCCGCACCAACCGCTCCACCCACTGGCCATCGCGGATCACCAGTGCCTTCAGCGCGACCGATTGCCGCAGGGCATCGACGGTGTTGTTGGCCTGCACCTCCTGGTAAAAATCCAGGGCGATGCTGAAAATCAAAATGGTGGTAACAATCGCAAAGCTGGCCACATCGCCCGTTAGGGCGGATAGCGCGCTGGCCGCCAGCAGCAGCAGGATCAGCGGGTTGCGGAACCGCCCCAACAGCTGCCACCACCAGGGGTTACGATGCACATCGGCCGCGGTGTTGGCGCCATAAAGTTGCAGCCGCGCCGCCGCCTCTTGACCGCTTAGGCCGTCTTGGCCACTGGCCAGCTGTTGCAGCAGGGTGGGCAACGGTTGGTTCCAGAACTTGTCGGCTGCCGCTCCGCCCACCGCCGCCTCCAACGCTTTTGGGTTGGCAACAGCGATCGGGGTAGCATTTTGGGGCACGGTGGCAGAATCCAATGGAGAAGGCGGGAAAGACGAGTGGGCTTTACTTGGCCACCTCCACCATCACCTCATTACGGCGCAGCGGCGGGATGGTCCAGGGTGGGTTGTAAAAGGCATAGGTCGGGGTTGACAGCGCCTGTAACTGCCTGGCGGCGATAAAGCTGTTCAGCGCATGGGTATGCTGGGTCATGTTGTCGTCGGAGGAGGATCCGGCAAAGCGGATAACCGCCACCCGCCGCCCCGCCACGGGCAGCAGCTTGACCGCGTCGCTGTTGGGTTGGGGCAGGGTGTCCAGGGTGTAATCGGCGGGCATGACAAACCGCACGTTCCAGCTGTTATCGCTGTTTCCTGCTTGGTTATTGGGGGGCGGGCTGTTTTGGGGATCACCGTTCCCCCCACCCTGCGGCGCGGCCTGTTGAATGACGGGCGCGGTCATGGCGATTTTGACGCCTTTTGGGTCAGCGGGCTGGCCTGTGGCAGGATCCGTCACCGCCTGTTGAATCACGGGGGCGGTCATCGCCACCTTTTGCGCGGGTTGGTTGTTGCCAAAGATGTAGTCGGCAATTTGGCGAAAGCCCTGACTTATCGCGGGTTGCCTTTCCCCCGTCACCGTGACCTGTGCCACGATCATCGGGGCGTAATCGCGGATTTCGATGTTGTCCTGACGCTCAACCAATTGATAGGACGGTTCCTGCACATCACTCATGATCGGCCCCGCCGCCACCGCCGCGCCCAATACCGCCACCCCAACACCCAAAGCAATCCATAACATTTTCTTCCTCATTTTTCTGACTCCCGAAGCTAAGTATGATCGACTTCATGCCTGCCCTACCCCTAACTTCTGCACGCAGTCTATATCATTTTGGTGAGGGCGGGGGGGAAAATCGGTGGGGGGGGTTAATTGCCAATAAACACCGTGCTGTTTATTGAGGGCATCCATCAAATTTTCTATTAATACCTATTTTAAAATCACTGGCCCTTGTAAATATTGAGTATAATACCCAAATGGTCGTGGTCTATAATTTTCTTGAAGGATTCAATGCATGGTATACCAACCTTCGTCACTAAGCCACGCTCTCGGGGCTCGCAATTATTATAATCATAAACAAGAATGGGAAACTAAGTTCTTATCTTGGCGCAGTCCACCCAGTGAAACCGAGATCGACAAGATCGAACGTACGGAACGTATGATCCGCGAAGCCATCGCTAACGATATCTTTCTTTCCCTTCTCAACTTAAAAATCATCGTACAAGGCAGTTACAGCAACAACACCAACGTGCGTGGCGAAAGTGACGTCGATATATGCGTGCTGAGGCGCGACATGTATCATTATCATACCGCCAATGCTTTTCCTGGTGCTTATCATTATCACGGCATCACCCATATCCCGCCAACGATCACTCCAGCAGATTTTAAAAATGCATTGTATCGTGCGTTGGCAGCAAAATTTGGTACGGGAACTGTTCAGCTTGGGAATAAATGCATCAAAATTCGTTCTAGCAGTGCGCGTGTGGATGCAGATGTAGTTGCTGCGAATATCTATCGGCTTTATGTACCAGAAGCAAACCAGCCTGTTACCGAATCAACACGCACGGTAGAGGGTGTGGCTATCCACCCCGATCAGGGCAATATGATCGTCAACTGGCCGCTGCAGCACAATATCAATGGCCGAGACAAAAATAATCGTACTCACTTGCGCTTCAAAGCCGTGGTGCGCATCCTGAAAACACTAAATCTGGAAATGGAAAGCCGAGAGTACAAGCCTCTACAGTCCTTCCTAATTGAGTGTTTAGTATACCCTAGGTTCTAAAATGAAGTGCAACACCTTAGAGTGCGAGTTGGAAAAACGAGCACAGAAAGGCGTTGCAGATGAGACAGTATCAA
>CAISOG010000077.1 GCA_903887035.1 uncultured Holosporaceae bacterium
ACAACCTTAATGAGTCTACAGCCCAACAAAAGTTCACAACCATGACCCCGCCCCCCGCAAAGCCAGCCGCCACTTCGCCAAAAGGCTGTTTGATTACCACCCCGATCTACTACCCCAACGCCGCCCCCCACCTGGGGCATGCCTATTGCGACGTCGCCGCCGATGTGTTGGCGCGCTATTACCGATCGACGGGGCAGACGGTGTTGTTGCTGACAGGCACCGATGAGCATGGCCAAAAGATTGCCCGCGCCGCCGCCGATAAGGGGATCAGCCCGCAGGCGCATGTGGATGAACAATCGGCGCATTTTCGTGACCTAGCCGCCACCCTGACCATGTCCAACGACGATTTTATTCGCACGACGGAGCCGCGCCATCATCACGCCGCCCAGGCTTTCTGGCGGGAATTGGCGGCCAGCCACGCCCCCGATGGCCAATCCAATGTCTATCTGGGTCACTACGCCGGCTGGTATTCCGCCCGCGATGAGACCTTTTTCCAAGAATCCGAACTGGTCGATGGCAAAGCGCCCACCGGCGCGCCCGTGGAGTGGACGGAGGAGGCAACCTATTATTTCCGCCTGTCCGCCTGGCAAGATCGCCTGTTGGCCTATTTTCGCCAATATCCCGACGCCATTCAGCCCGCCAGCCGCCGCAACGAAGTCTTGGCCTTTATTGAGCGCGGCCTGACCGACCTATCGATCTCCCGCACGGGGGTCAGCTGGGGGATTCCCGTACCCGATGCGCCCGGCCATGTCATGTATGTGTGGACCGACGCGCTGGTCAACTACCTGACCGCCATTGATTTTCCCGACAGGGATAGCCAACGGTTTCAGCAGTTTTGGCCAGCCAAGTTGCATCTGGTCGGCAAGGATATCATCCGTTTTCACTGCATCATTTGGCCAGCCATGTTGATGGCGGTTGGCCTGGAACCGCCCCAACAAGTATTCGCCCATGGCTTTTTCATCAGCGGCGGCCAAAAAATGTCAAAATCGATCGGTAATGTGGTGGATCCGTTTGAGCTGGTACGCCGCTATGGCGCCGATAGCTTTCGTTTTTATGTGATGAGCGAGTTTGCCTTTGGCCAGGATGGCGATTTTCAGGAGGCGAATTTGGCGCAGCGCCACAACAGCATGTTGGCCAATGATTTGGGCAATCTAAGCCAACGCAGCCTGTCGATGCTGCAACGCTATCTGGCGGGCACAGTGCCAAGCTGGCCTGATGCGGCGCGGTTGGAGACGGCTGATAACGCCCTGCTGACCCTGGCCAGCCAAAACCTGCCCGCCTATCATCAGGCAATGACGGAGCTGGCCTATCATCGCGCGCTTGAGCTGATTTGGCAGGTGATCACCGCCGCCAACCAATATGTCGATACCCAGGCGCCGTGGAGCCTGCACAAACAGGGCTCTGCCCGCCTGCCGATCGTGCTGCGCGTGCTGACGGAGGTGTTGGCGTGGCTATCGGTGCTGCTGACCCCCTTTATGCCGGGATCGATGGCCGCCTTGCAAGCCAACCTGCAATTGCCAAGCGATCGCGCCAACCTGGTCGCGTTGACCAGCCATCAGCCGCTGTTGCCGGATGGCGCAACGCTGATGCCGCCTACCCCGCTGTTTCCCCGCCTGGATCTCAGCACCTTTGGCAAGGATGGCGACGATGCGTGAATTGGTTTTGGACACCGAAACAACAGGGCTGGATCCCAACAGCGGCCACCGCCTGGTGGAAATTGGGGTGGTTGAGATGATGCACGGGGTTTGCACCGGCGGGCATTTTCACAAATACCTGAATCCTGAGCGGTCGGTGCCGGCTGAGGTGGTGGCGGTGCACGGGCTGGACGATGCCTTTTTGGCTGATAAACCTGTGTTTGCAGCGGTGGTTGAGGAGTTTTTGCAGTTTTTGGGCAGCGATCGCCTGGTTATCCACAACGCCGAATTTGACCTGAAATTCCTGAACGCCGAACTGGCGCTGCTGGGTCATCCGCCGCTGATCAATCCGGTGGTGGACACCGTGCGACTGGCGCGGGCGCAATTTGGCAGTGCCCCCGCCAATTTGGATGCGCTGTGCCGTCGTTTTGGCGTCGATAACCGCAACCGTGACAAACATGGCGCGCTGTTGGATGCCCAATTGCTGACCGAGGTTTATGGCCATCTGTTGGGCGGGCCACAAGTCACCCTGGACTTTGTTGGCGGCACCACAACGGGTGCGGGCGGCGGCCAGGGCTATATTTCCCTGGCTGAGCAAGCCAACAAGCCGTTGCGGCAAACCCTGACCCGTCCCGCGAGTGACCAGGAGCTGGAGGCGCATCAACAGCTGCTGACCAGGCTGAAAAACCCGCTATGGCATCAAACGCCGCAAGATTAGGCCAGATCCCCGCGTTAAAATTTCACAGGTGCAGCCCGATCTTTGTGCGTTCTCAAAAGGGAGAAGACAATACCTGAAGCCAATATGCCAACCGTAATCGAAAGGGAAATTACCGAATCCACTTTGCCGATTAGATGGCTCCAGAAGATCTTCCCACCAATGAAGATCAGAACAGCAGAAAGGGCATATTTAAGGTAAACAAAACGGTGCATCATAGCCGCCAGCGCAAAATACAGTGCCCGCAGTCCAAGAATAGCAAAAATATTGCTTGTATAAACTATATAAGGATCAGTGGTAATTGCAAAAATGGCTGGTATGGAATCCACCGCAAAAACAAGATCTACCAATTCAACCATAACGAGGGCGAGGAACAGGGGCGTTGCAAACCTTACCAGTTTTCCCGTTTTGGGATCAATTTGTTTCACAAAAAAACGTTTCCCATGAAATTCTTCTGTAACACGGAGTTTTGAGCGCAAAAACTTAATGACCTTGTTCTCACTCATATCCTTTTCATGACCACTGACAATCAGCATCTTAATGCCCGTAACGACAAGAAAAGCGCCGAATATATAAAGAATCCAGCTGAATTGGCTGACAAGAGATGCCCCAACGCCAATCAATATCCCGCGCAAGACGATAACGCCTAGAATGCCCCAGAACAAAACGCGATGCTGGTAAAGTTTTGGAACCGCAAAATATGTAAATATCAATGAAATAACAAAAATGTTGTCGAGAGCCAGTGTCTTCTCAACAAAGAATCCTGTCATGTAATTGATGCCAGACTCTGCCCCCATTTGCCACCATACCCAGCCTCCAAACAACAGGGCGATGGCGATATACCCAGCACTCATCCATAGGCTTTCTTTAACGCCTATCTCATGATCATCTTTATGAAGAACGCCCAGATCAAGCATCAAAAGCGCAATGACGACCCCCGCGAATATCAACCAAACCCACGCATCTTTGCCAAGGAAATCAGCCTGCAAAAAATTCATTAAAAAATCAAACATGACTAATGAATGAGTTGATGCAGTATGCCGGGGATGGACCACAGCAAGGCATTTGCCCGGTTGGCTGGCATATACCTACCTCTGCTGAGTGGACGTGGCTTAGCTATCTTTTGTTGAATGATGCAGGAGGACGAATGAAATCAACGGGCACCTTTGAAGCA
>CAISOG010000078.1 GCA_903887035.1 uncultured Holosporaceae bacterium
ATCTTCGATCCTTTATTGTGGGGCTCGCCGCAATCTTACCACCAAAAAATAGATGGTTGCGGGCGGTGATAGCCCCACCTTAAGGCCATAACCGCCATTTCTACAAGGGGTTATCACATCTTTACCGACCTTTTACCAATTCAAGCCATACTGACACCATGGTTCGAATGATTTCGTGCCCCCCCAACAACTAGGTAGTCGTGATAGGTAACAATCATCGACGGTACCGGACAGGTAAATAGCCATGGTGCAAATTATGTTGAGCGACAGCAGAATCAGCAATCGCTGGTTCGAAGAACGCAATCCCTGGCATTTCTTTGACAGCAAGCAATTGCTGGCTCAGGCGCGCATATTTTGTGAAGCGGATGAAGGGGGATTGCCCTATGAACGGCTTGGTGCCCGCGCTCTGTTTGACGAGATTCAGGGACGATTGCAGGAGGCGGGACATGTTGGCCTTTTTCAATGGCGCAGCCTAGCTCCCAAAGCCGTCTTTCGCATGGCGGAAATCGCCGCCCAGCTGTTGGAAAAGCTGAAATTCGACCCCTATGCCTATATCAAGAACCCTAAGGAAGGCAGCCAAAAACGAACCACCCTGTATTTCGTTGATGAAAATCCCTGGTGCAGTCTGCCGATTGACAGCTTGTCGACCGCTATTTTCTTTTATCGCTATCAGTTTATCCAAAGCAACATTCTGGAAATGCTGACCATGTCCGCCCTGTTGGATGAGGTGGCCGCCCGTTGCGAGGAAGCTGAGCAAGTGCCGCATTGGTTTAAAGATTGGCGGGAACAGCCGTTGAACGATGCTCTGAATGAGGCCACCAAACTGTGTCAGGAATTGGCGGAAAGCCCAAGCCTTATCCCCCTGGCTGGATTTGGTCAGCAGGCAGCCAACAACAGCGTCTGGCTACAGTAACCTGTTGATGGCCTTGTAGCGTGCGCAACGCACCCCCGAAAGGCTAGAGCCAAAATGCTCTAAGCACGTCAGCGCCCCTGTTTGTTGAGCTGGTGGGCGATATGCTGATAGGCCGCTTGCACCAATTTGCGCAGCGTCACATGCGACCGCCCATCCATTTCGGCCAACCCCCGCCATGGCAGGCGGCAGGCGCGCGCCCATACCAATTTGCGCTCCCCCTCGCTCAACCAAAAAAGCCATTCCAAGGCCTGATCCATCGCCTGAATATCCTGGGGATGGGGGGGGATGGGTCGCGACTGGCTAGCGTTCCAGCCATAGGCCTCCCGCGTGCTGTGAATTACCTCTGGCCAGCTGGTCAGTTTGGTGCGGGGCATCGCGCCGGGCAGGCGACGCAAAACGGCCGCCGCTGAGGCCAACCGCTGTTCCACAGTGGTGCTGTGCCAATTGTTGGCCATTTCTGAGGTGGGTGTGGTCATCGCTTAGTCCTTGGGGCTAGAGGAAAATTGGGCTAGAGGAAAATCAGAGCTGGCCGATGGCCTGCTGAAGGGATTCTTGCGGCCGACCATCGGGGCCCAGTGGGTTGGCCAGCGGATAGGCCAGCGGCGCCAAACCCATCCCCACCCGCACCTGGTTGGCGGCGGCTATCAGTGCTGGCAGCGAAACGGGACGCCCCGCCAGCCAAAAGCCATGGGGTGCCTGATAATCGGCGCGATCCCCCAAATCCTGCATGGCGGTTTGCACCACCGGCGACAAATCTGGATAGGTTTTTTTCTTCAACCGCTTTTTGGGGACAGCTGCCGTGCTGACGGCTTTTTTCGCTGGCCTTTCTGGCCGAGCAACGGGAAAATCTTCAACCGTCACCATGCCATCGGTCAGCTGGTGGATACGCGCCAGCATCGCGGCGTTGGGACGACGCAACCCGGTGGCATAGCGATACAGGGTCATACGGCTGCCGATCCCAAGGCGCGCGGCAAAATCGCTAACGCTGAGATCGTGAAGGGTAAGGTAGCAAGACAGTTTCATGCCCACAGCTGTATCCAATTTGGATACGATTGGCAAGAGCCGTATCCATTTTGTTGACTTTTGGTTGAAAGCTGCTAGACTAAGAGGATGATAAACGCCCTGCGCCCCCGTCGTCATGCCTTAGGCCTAAGCCTCCAACAGTTGGCGGATCGGGTTGGCACCAGCAAGGGGCAGATTGATAAGCTGGAAAAGGGGCAACGGCGGCTAACAATCGACTGGCTTAACCGCTTGGCGCAAGCCCTGGAATGTCACCCGGTGGATTTGCTCGGGCTATCGGCGCCCGCTGTTGACACGCTGTCGGCACCGTTATCGGCTGAACTGCCCCCGCCATCTGGGATCAGCAGCCTGCCGTCAACAACTGTTCCCGCAAGCCTGGATGGCATGGCCGCCCCGCTGATGATTCCCTTGCGTGGCAAC
Organism: uncultured Holosporaceae bacterium; assembly: GCA_903887035.1. Classification (GTDB taxonomy): domain Bacteria; phylum Pseudomonadota; class Alphaproteobacteria; order CAISOG01; family CAISOG01; genus CAISOG01. The sequence goes on from CAISOG010000078.1 coordinate 2,354, forward strand.
AGCCAAACGATGGCCGATGCCATTACACAGCCGCAACGGGTTCCCGCCCCACCGCAATTGGCCAACAGTCCCAGCGCTTTTGCCTTTCGCGTGCCCGACACCAGCATGCAACCGCAATTGATGCAGGGCGATTTGCTGTATGTCGATCCCGACCGCCCGCTGGCGCCGAATCGCCTGGTGCTGATTTGTCATGAGGGGCAGTTTCTGCCCCGCCGCCTGTTGCAATGGCATCAGGGGCAGGTGCGCTTGCTAAAACTGCATCCCTTGCAAGAGGAAACATGGTCGCTGGAAACGGTGGCGCTGGTCGGCTTGGTGGTGGGGTGGTGGAGCGGTTAACACAACAAGTGTGGACAAGTGCAAATTCCCCCTTCTCAAACCTCAATGAATTGCC
>CAISOG010000079.1 GCA_903887035.1 uncultured Holosporaceae bacterium
ACGATCGTCATCGTCATCATACCCTCTATCACGGGGGCGGGCATGGCGATCATCCTCTCTATGGCCTGTGGAATAGGCCTGATCTTGGGCAGACTCTTCCTTCAAAATGGCCATAAGCTTCTCAAGCTCACCTTTATCAAGCCATATACCCCCCGAAGTTGGGCATATGTCGATTTCAATCCCGAAACGGTGAATCTGCTTCATCGGTGAACCATCAATGGGCGATATTAATAACGGCATTTCTGTAAACTCTGCGGGCAAGTTTTTGTGATTTACCAGGTTATCCAGCTGCTTTGAAATGGCTTTCTCCACAGCTGGAATCCTGATGGTGTTTAGGCGGTGCCAGGCTCATGCCCGCTTTCCATACCCTCAATCTTGGCTTGGTCGCCTTTTTGGGCATACAGGCCATCAAAATCGATGGGGTGAATCAACAGCGGGGGATAGCCAGCATCGCGGGTCGCGTTGGCGATAATCGAACGGGCAAAGGGGAACAACAGGCGGGGACAATCCACAAACAGGGTTGGGTGAATTTCTGCCGCAGGCAGACCATCCAGCTGAAAGGTGCCGCCATAGGAAAGTTCGCAGTTAAAGGCATCTTCATCACCCAATTTGGCCTTAGCCTTCAGGAACAACACCACCTCATACTGGCCAGGGCCCAACAGGCGGGCGGCCACATCAACGCTGACATCCAACTGGGGATTTTCGCGCAGGCTGTTCAGCAGGATAAGAGGCGCATTGGGGTTGTCCAGGGCAACACCACGAATATATTGCGCTACAACCGCGACGGAACCGCCGCCAGCAGGACCGTTGCCTGAAACTGAAGTCATGATAAAGCCTCTTTAGCTAAAAAAATACGTTAGAATATGCCCCGTTTGTTAGAGCGTTAACCATAATCTAAGCACTGAAGGGGCTGGCCGCAACCCTTTTGTACAAAAAAAGCCGCGCCCATAGCCAACAGATGATTGCCCCGATTATTGGCCGATTATGCGTTACAAAGGTTAACGCTTTCCTGTTGTGGCGTAAGGCAACCCTTGCGTTTTGACCCGCTTTGGGTGCAAGCTGTTGGGGGGCGGCACTGCTAAAAGAGCTATTGCCCTTAACCTGTCGATTTAACCCCTTAACCCCTAAACCAAAGGCCACCACCCCTCATCATGCTGCTGGAACTGATTATCTATGCCGCGATTGCCGTGTTTATGCTGTGGCGCCTGTACACCCTGTTGGGCAGCCGCGATGGATTTGATCGGCCATCGGGCGGCTGGTTTGGCCAGAAATCGCAGGATGGTCAATCGCAAAAAGCTGAGGGTGATGCTAAGGAGGACGCCGCGGGCGATGTTATTGATACCACCGCCGAAATCTTACCCAGTGGAACCACCCCCGATGGCAAGTCGCAGGTGTTTCGATCCAGCAGCCTTAGCGGCACCAAATTGCTGAAAAAATTGGATCCCACCTTTGACCAGGAACGGTTTTTGGCGGGGGCACAGGGGGCTTTTCGCCTGATTGTTGAGGCGTTTGCTAAGGCCGATTGGCCAGCCCTGCAACCCTATGTCACCCCCACCATGGCGCAGGATTTTCAGGAGGCACAGCAGGCCATCATCACCGCTGGCCACCGTCAGGAACAAAAATTGCTGGATATTCGTCAGGCCACCTTGGATCAAGTGTGGATTCAGGGCACCGATGCCTTTATCCGCGTGCGGTTTGTTTCCGAACAAATTCTGGTGGTTTATGATGCGCACCAACAGATTGTTGAGGGGCATCCAACCAATTCCATCGTGCTTGAGGATTTGTGGACCTTCACCCGCCCTCTGGCCAGCCGTGATTCGCAATGGTGGCTGTCAGCCGTCGATGAACCCGAGGAGGCCGGCGGGGAGTAGGCGGGGGCGGTTATTGCCATGCATCACTTCTTGTTGACGGCTGGCGGGTTGGCTGGCTATGGTAGGGGGCATCCCCCTCAAAAAAGGAAGTTTTCCGATGAAAATTATAAAAAAAACACTGAAGATTCTGTTGATTTTTTTCGCACTTTTCGGATTGGTCATATTTGTTTTTACGATTTACGCCTCAATCCCCTCTGATGAGTGTTCAAAAGGACCCTTAGGCTTTATTCAAAAATGCAAAACAGACTCATCTAGTTCGCTTCTTTCATTTCAGAGCTCTGGATGGTGGTATGAGGATGCTACGGGTGACCTTAGGAGGGAAATTTGCGATGAGATACGCGGAAAAGCCGA
>CAISOG010000080.1 GCA_903887035.1 uncultured Holosporaceae bacterium
GTTGCACTTGGAGATACCTGATTATGAACAAAAAAATGTTAATAGACGCCACCTACGCGGAGGAAACGCGCGTGGTGGTCATGAACGACACCAAAGTTGAGGATTTTGACTTTGAGTCCAGCCACAAAAAACAGCTTAAAAGCAATATTTATTTAGCGATTGTCACGCGGGTTGAGCCGTCTTTGCAGGCTGCCTTTGTGGATTGTGGTGGAAACCGCCACGGTATTTTGCCGTTTAGTGAGATTCACCCCGACTATTTCCGCATTCCTGTTGAGGATCGCCAGGCCTTGTTAGAGGCGCAACGGCTGGCCGGTGTTGAGGGCGAAGAGGATGGTGGGGATGATGACGATGGCGTGGTGATGCGCGATGAAGATGGCAATGATCAGCCCTTTAACGGCAATGATGGCGATGATGATGATTTTGACGCGGAGGATTCCGACGAAAATGCCGCCAGCGCTAATGCCGAAGAGGGGGAGGATGATGGCGCCGAATCATCCTCTAGCCGTCCTCGCCGTCGCCGCCGTGGTGGTGGCCGCCCCGCCGATGATGCGGAGCGGAAAATGCGCCAACTGCTGCGCCGTTACAGCATTCAGGAAGTCATCAAAAGCCGCCAAGTGATGTTGGTTCAGATTGTGAAGGAGGAGCGGGGCAATAAGGGGGCGGCACTGACCACCTATTTATCCCTGGCGGGTCGCTACTGCGTCTTTTTGCCGAACACCACCAAAAGCAGTGGGATTTCTCGTAAAATTAACGATGGTAAGGATCGCCAACGCCTGCGCTCTATTATTGATGAGTTGGAAACGCCCGATGGTACGGCGATTATCCTGCGCACCGCGGGCGAAAATCGTAACAAGTTGGAAATCAAGCGGGACTTTGAATACCTAAGCCGCGTTTGGGAAACCATTCGGGAAGATACCCTGAAATCCACGGCACCCGCCCAGATTTATGAGGAGGGGAGCCTGATCAAACGGGCGATACGCGATATCTATAACCGCGAAATTGATGAGATTCTGGTTGCGGGGGTTGAGGGGTTCCGCATGGCGCGCGAACTGATGCGCCAGTTGATGCCCAGCCATGTTCGGCGAGTCAAATTCTATCAGGATCCGATTGTGCCCCTGTTCCACAAATACGATGTGGAACGGCAGTTGGAGGATATCTACAACCCATCGGTTAAGTTGCGGTCTGGCGGTTATGTGGTGATCAACCCGACTGAGGCTTTGGTGGCGGTTGATGTGAACTCTGGTCGAGCCATTCGCGAACGCAACGTTGAGGAAACGGCCTATCGCACCAATTTAGAGGCGGCCGACGAAATCGCCCGACAACTGCGCTTGCGGGATTTGGCGGGCTTAATCGTGATTGACTTTATCGACATGAACGATCGCCGCTATCGCTCCGCCGTGGAAAAACGGTTGCGTGATGCGCTGAAGAATGATCGGGCTCGGGTACAGATTGGCCACCTTAGCACCTTTGGCTTGTTGGAATTATCGCGGCAACGGTTGCGATCCAGCCTGTTGGAAATTGCCGCCGACACCTGCAAACATTGCGGTGGTGCGGGGCATGTGCGTTCGCTGGAATCTTCTGCCCTGCAAATGCTTAGGGTTGTTGAGCAGGAGGGGATTACCCAGAACAGCAGCAAGCTGATCATCCACCTGCCAACCGCGGTTGCGTTGTATTTGCTGAATCATAAGCGTGAAGCCCTTAGCCATCTGGAATCACGCTTTGGCATGGCGGTGGAATTTGCCCCGGATGACAGCCTGATTCCGCCAGAACATCATGTGGAGCGTATCGCCGGCATTCCGGGCGAGTTTCGTCCAAAGCTGTTGTCATCCTCAATCACCGCCAACCCCGAGCTGGACGACGATTTTGCCGATCTGCCGTTGGAGGATGAGGAGGAATTGCTGGATGAGGCCATCAACAAGGACGGCGAAGACAGCGAAAGCATTGGCCGCGCCCGCCGTGACGATGGAGGTCGCCGTGATGATGGGGATGCTGAGGGTGGTCGCCGCCGTCGTCGCCGTGGCGGTCGCAACCGTTACCGCCGTTCCCGTGAGGATGGGGAGGGGTCAGCCCGACCAGAGCCTCAACAAGAATGGCAGGGTGGTGAACGCCCCAGCGATGATCAGGGGGATCCCCTGCTGTGGGATGGTGATTTCCCCGTTGTGCCCGAATTGCTGACTCAACCGCCAGCCAATGTATCGGAAGAACCAAAAGAAGCCCCCTTAGGGCGTCGCCGTCGCGGCGCAGGCAAGGTGTCTTCGGCTTCGGCTTCAGCCGAAGAGTTGGTGAGCCAACCGGATGAGGCCAAGACTGATGGGGGCAAGGCTTCATCGCCAGCCAAAGGCCGCGGGCGCAAGCAGGCACCCAAAGCGGATGAGGCGGTAGAAGCTGTTGAGCTGAGCGCCGAAAGCGTGGAGGGTGAGACCGCCGTTCCAGCCAAAGCACCCCCTGTGTCTAGGGATCGTGCCGCAGCCAGAAAAAAGGCCGCGCCCGAATCGGTTGCCGAGCCATCAACGGAGCCGTCATCTAGGCAGGCCGACGTTGCGGAGCCAAAAGCCGTTAAGCCGGTGATAAGCCTGGTCGAAAAAGCGGAAGTTGCCGAAAAAATGGAAACGCCCAAAGCCGATGCGCCAAGCTCATCCTTTGGTGGCGGCGAAAAAATTGAGGAAGTGTTGGTGACTTCTGGCGACAAACGGGAACGGCGTGGCTGGTGGCAGCGGCTGATTGAAAATCCCTAAGGGAAATGGGGCGGCTAACCATGCCGCCCTAACCCCTGCGCCCCCTAGTTAATCTCCTCAACCGCGCCAATGGGCAAGTTGTCAAGGCTGTAAGAGCCATAGTGGGTGCGGATCAGGCGGTTAACCGCCAGGCCACAGGCGGCCAGCAGGCGTCGAACCTCACGATTTTTGCCCTCGGTCAGGGTGATTTGCAGCCAGTGGTTGCCTATCCCCCCCTGTTGCCAACCTGGCGCGCCCCGCAACACCTCCACCATTGCGGGCGCATAGGCGATGCCGTCAACCACCGCCCCCCGTTCCAGCTTGGCTAGGGCGGACGAATCCAACAGGCCAAAGGCACGCACCCGATACACACGGTTATAGCCGCTGTCGGGATGTTCCAAATGCCGCGCCAACCCGCCATCGTTGGTCAACAGCAACAACCCCTCACTGTTCAGATCCAGGCGGCCAACGGTAATAAGGTTGGCCATGGCGGACGGCAGCTGATCATAAATGGTGGGGCGCCCTTCGGGATCAAAGCGGGTGACCAGCAGCCCTAAGGGCTTGTGATAACGCCACAGGCGGGTGGATTCCGCCGCCTGTACCGGGCGACCATCGACGATGATGCTATCCTGCGCCGTGACCAGGGTGGCGGGGGTGGTCAGCCGCTGCCCATTCAGCTCCACCCGACCCTCCGCAATCCAACGCTCAATCTCACGGCGCGAAGCCACGCCCGCCCGCGCCAGAAATTTGGCGATACGCTGCGGCGCGTCAACGGCGGCGGATGGGGGATTAGGCGGTTTCAGCGCACGCCCTCACAAATCCTTGGATAATCGCCTTATCACTGGGGGTAATGGCAAATTCGGGATGCCACTGCACCCCCAGGCAAAAGCGGTAATCGGGATGTTCCACCCCCTCAATCACCCCGTCGGGGGCAATGGCGTTGACGATCAATCCGCCCGCCACCCGCTGCACGGCCTGATGATGGTGGCTGTTAACCTGCATCTGGTTGCACCCTACCAATCGGTGCAGCAGTGTGTTGGGGACAATATCGACGCTGTGCGCCGACAAATGCCGCTCCGACTGTTTATGGGTCAGGGCGTTGGGGACTTCATCGGGGATATGTTGAATCAGGCTGCCGCCCTTAAAGATCACGGCCAACAGCTGTTCGCCCGCGCAAATGCCCAACACGGGTTTGTTTTGCCGCAACACCGCCTCCGTCAGCGCCCATTCAAACTCGGTGCGCAGCGGTTTGGTGATCACACTGCTGTGCTGATCGCCCTGCCCATACAGCGCGGGCGGAATATCAAAATCGCCGCCCGTTACCACCAACCCGTCAATCATGTCGGCGTAGCGTTGCACCTGGCCGGGCAGGTGGGGCAGCATCAGGGGGACACCCCCCGCCTGCGCCAGGCTGCCCGCGTAATTGGTGCGCAGGGCATAGTAGGGATAGGCGGAAAAGGCACCGGGCAAGGGCGCGGCTTGGCCTAACGGATCCTCAAAATCCGCGGTCAGGGCGATCAGCGGTTGTCGGTTCATGGAAAAACGACTTTCAGGGGGGGGGAGCGATGGATAAAGGTTGATAGGGTTGGATTTTCGCTGATTCGGCTGTGCCCGACAAGGGGGTTGTCCCTCCTTCCCCCGCGACTCTCACGCATGGGGGGAGTGCTATTTTTCACAAGGGGCTTCCAAAATGGGCGAAGTCGGCCAATAATGCGGCCATCCAAACCAACAGGAGTGCCCCCCCATGAAACAACTCAACAACCTGATGCGTCAGGCGCAACAAATGCAAAGCCGGATGCAGGAGATGCAGGCGAAGGCCGGCGATGTCTTGGTCGATGGCGTGGCGGGCGGCGGGCTGGTACAACTGACCCTGAACGGCAAAAACGAATTGACGGCGATTAAGTTGGATAAATCGCTGTTGGATCCTGCTGAGGTTGAGGTGTTGGAGGATTTGATCGTCGCCGCCTTTAACGATGCCAAGGCCAAGTTGGATAAGCAAACGGCCGATGAAATGGCCAAAATTACGGGCGGGATGCCGTTGCCCCCTGGCTTTAAAATGCCGTTTTAAGCTGTCGATTCCCCGCCAATCCCCCCGTTTCTGACCAACCATGACTTCCCCCACCCCCGGCGCGTTGGAGCAGCTGATTAAGCTGTTAAGCAAGATGCCTGGCCTTGGCCAGCGCAGCGCGCGCCGCATGGCGTTGCACCTAATCAAAAAACGGGAAACGCTGATGCAGCCGCTGTTGCAGGCGTTGGCAACGGTGGAGGCTGAGGTGCAAAGCTGTGACCGCTGCGGTAATCTCGACACCGCGCCGATTTGTGCCATTTGCCAGGATGATGCCCGTGACCCGCAACTGCTGTGCGTGGTGGAGGAGGTGGCGGATCTGTGGGCGATTGAGCGCAGCGGCGGCTATCGCGGCCTGTATCACGTGTTGGGCGGGCATTTGTCGGCCTTGGATGGGGTGGGGCCAGGCGATTTGCGGATGGCCGAACTGCTGGAACGGGTGGCGGCGGGCGCGGTGCGTGAGGTGCTGTTGGCCACCAACGCGACGGTGGAGGGGCAAACCACCGCTTTTTACGTCACCGAACAGCTGAAACCGACGGGTGCGCGCATGACCCGCCTGGCCTTTGGCGTGCCACTGGGGGGTGAGCTGGATTACCTGGACGATGGCACCCTGACCACCGCCATCCAAGCGCGCAGCAGTTTTTAGCACGCGCCAACTTTGTGTATACATTGTGTTGAAGTCATGATAGAATAGATTTGTCTAGGCAGTATCGACCATTGGATAAAGCCGATAAAACAATCGAAAGAATTGATGATGACCAAAGATATGGTGCTTTCTTCCTCCCCATCCCCGCTATCGCATAATGCGACAACGCAGGTGGTGAACATGCGTATCCGTTCGGATATCCGCGAACTGATTGACCAGGCGGCACAGATGCAGGGCAAAAGCCGTTCCGAATTTATGATTGAGGCTGCCCGCCGTGAGGCTGAGGATGCTTTGCTGGATCAGACCCTGGTGCGTTTGGATAAGCAAACCTATGAACAATTTGTTAGCTTATTGGATAAGCCGCCCATGGGATCAGGATTTGATCGATTGATGAAGGCGGATAAGCCGTGGGTGGAATAGCCCTTAGTGCGCCAACGCCACTAACCGCCACCCATGATTTCTCGGATTTTTGCTGTGGCATTGCCAGTTTGGATGATTGGTTGCGGCGCCGCGCTTTAGCAAACCAGATACGTGGAGCCTCGCGCAGCTATGTGGTGCTGACAGGGCAGCAGAAGGTGGTTGGATATTATTGTTTGGCGTCGGGGGCGTTGGCGTTGAACGATGCGCCAAGCCCTGTTCGTCGCAACATGCCCGATCCGATTCCAATGGTCATCTTAGGTCGATTGGCGGTGGATAGAGATTGGCAGGGGCGCGGGTTGGGTGCCGCTATGCTGCAGGATGCTGTTCTTCGAACCATGCAGGCGGCACAAATTTTGGGCATTCGTGGCATGCTGGTGCATGCTATTTCCGACAGCGCGAAAAGATTCTACGAGCTTTATGGATTTGTTGCTTCGGCGGTCAATCCCAACACCCTGATTTTATCGTTGAAGCAGGAAATTTAGGTGGCATCCGCATGGCCGTCATGGCGTTGGTGGGCTTTACTTTGTTGGGCGTAGCTGGCAGTCTAAGCGCCATCAAACGATCACTCGATCATCTGCATGTTTCAATTTCTTCTTAAGGGTGCGCGCTTATGCCTATCAAAGTTTCCTTTACCGATCTGCAACTGCCCAAAAAGGGCGTGGTGATTTTTGCGGTTTACGACGGCAAAAAGCTGGGCAAAACCGCGCTGGAACATGATAAAAAGCTGGATGGCCTGTTGGCCAATACCCTGGAAAATGCCAACCGCTTTAAGGGAAAAAAGGGTGAGATGTTGACCTTGGTTAGCCCCGCGGGCAGCATGTTGTCACACATCGTGCTGTTGGGCATGGGCGATCCCGCTAAGCTGGATACCCTGGCGGCGCAAGAATTGGGGGCGGGGCTGGTTGGCCTTATCAACAGCCTGGGCGAAAAATCGGCGCTGCTGGTACCCGATTGGGCAGAGGGTGTCGCCCTGAGTGAGGAGGCGTTGGCGGCCAATATCGGGTTTGGCACCTGCCTGAAAAGTTATCGTTTTGACAAATACCGCACCACCCTGAAGCCAGAGGATAAGCCGACGGCAGAGCGTTTGGCGATTGCCACCCCCGTCGCGAAAGAGGCGTTGACGCTGTATGGCCGATTGGAAAAGGTCGCCGATGGGGTGTTCTTTACCCGCGATTTGGTCAGCGAGCCCCCCAATGTGCTGTATCCCGCCACCATGGCCGATGCCGCCCGCAGCCAGCTGGCCGACCTGGGCGTTGAGGTTGAGGTGTTGGGCGAGGCCGAGATGAAAAAGCTGGGCATGAACACCCTGCTGGCGGTTGGACAGGGTAGTGAGAAAGAATCGAAGCTGGTGGTGATGAAATACTATGGCCAGGGCAAAACCAAGGCGGGGGATCCTGTGGTGTTGGTTGGTAAGGGGGTAACCTTTGATACCGGCGGTATTTCGATTAAGCCCGCCGATGGTATGTGGGATATGAAATACGATATGGGCGGCGCGGGCGCGGTGCTGGGCACCATGATGGCGTTGGCGGGTCGTAAGGCTAAGGCAACGGTGTTTGGGGTGATTGCCTGCGTCGAAAACATGCCCGATGGCAATGCGCAACGGCCTGGCGACATCGTAACCTCAATGTCTGGCCAAACCGTTGAGGTGCTGAACACCGATGCTGAAGGGCGATTGATTCTGGCCGATGCGCTGTGGTACGCCCAAGATAAGTTTAAGCCAAAGGTGGTGGTGGATCTGGCCACCCTGACCGGGGCGATTGTGGTCGCCCTGGGTAATCATTTTGCGGGTTTGTATGCCACCACCCAATCGCTGGCCGACCAGTTGTTGACCGCCAGCAAGGCGACGGGCGAACGGCTGTGGCAAATGCCGTTGGATGCTGTGTATGACAAGGAAATGGAATCGGACGTTGCGGATATCAAGAATATCAGCGGCGGCCGTGGGGGCGGCAGTGCCAATGCGGCGGCCTTTTTGCGCAAATTCATTAAGCCTGAAACGGAATGGGCGCATTTGGATATCGCGGGTACCGCCTGGGCCAACAAAGATCAGGGCGTGACCCCCAAGGGGGCGGTAGGCTTTGGCGTGCGGCTGTTGGATCAGTGGATCGCCGCCAACCACGAGGGTTAGGGCGATAGATGGCGTGGCCTTTGGTTATAGGATGATAACTGGGTTCGCAACAACACGATGTTCGGGCAAAAATCCTATTGGGTTTATATCATGACCAACAGAAAAGACGGGACATTGTATATCGGCTTTACATCCGATCTTATAAGGCGTGTTACCCAACACAGAACAGGCATTGTTGAAGGCTTTTCTAAACAGTATCGCTTAAAAATGTTGGTCTATTATGAAGAAGGGGTGGATGTGTTTTCAGCGATTCAAAGGGAAAAATCGCTTAAGACATATCCGCGTCAGTGGAAAATTAACCTAATCAATCAGTTTAATCCAACATGGGATGATCTTTATCCTAAAATTCTTGGGTTATGTTCATGATGTTCTTGCAAAAATTACGATTTCTTTTTAGGGGGGGTGATAATCCGTTCCCGCTTCACAATGTCATCCTACCCCTTGTGGGTAGGATCTCAAGTCGGTTTGGGCAAGATACAGTCCTATCTGTTTTGGGGCACAATTTAACCGATTCACATCACGCGGATACGTGTTTACACCTTGAAACGTCAGTGAAATTGCAACGCTGGATAGAGATCCTACCCACAAGGGGTAGGATGACAGGTGGTATCGGGTGCTATTCTCCTTCAAACCAAGGATCGGCATAACCCATGGATTTGCGATTGTACCAGTTGCGCACCCAGCCGTTGGAGCAAATGTTGCCGCGCTTGTTAGAAAAACTGTCCAGCGCGGGGGATCGGGCGTTGGTGCTGGTCAATTCGGCTGAGCGGGCGGCGGTGTTGGATCGCCAGCTGTGGACATTCTCCACCGCCAGCTTTCTGCCCCACGCCCTTATCGACGATCCGATGGCGATGGAGGCATCGATTTGGCTGGCCACCCAGCTGACCACGGATTTCTCCAGCCCTAAGGCGGCCAAGTTGTTGGTGCTGGCCGATGGGCAAGAGCTGAGTCAGCAATTGGATGCGGTGCGTGCCGCCGGTTTTGACCGCGTGGTGGAGATTTTGGATTATGAGCAGCTAGAAAATTTGGAAAGCAAAATATTGAATTACAAAGCTATAGGTCTTAATCCTAAAGTGTTTTTGCAACAATCAAATGGCACCTGGGTTGAGGGGGCGAATCCCGCAGCTGTCAACGAAACTGTTGGCTA